>JACRGM010000144.1 GCA_016212345.1 Nitrospinota bacterium | reverse complement strand
TACTTTTTATTGAGAAATATTTGTAATGTCAGATTGTGTGAAGATCCCTTTACCCTTTTTTTATGAAGATCTCCTTACCAGTCTGCAAGATGGGATATTGGTTGTAGATAATGATTTAAAGATTATCCTATTTAATCAAGCGATGGAAGAGATAAGTGGTATCTCATCTTTACAGGCTATAGGAAAACCATTGACTCAAGCACTGAGGTTTAACCCTTATATTAATAACCTTATTATAGAATCCCTTCGGACAGGAAAAGCCTATTATGATCTGAAATGTGAGTTCTATAAGGGGGGAGCAATATCTCCATTTATAATAAGTTTAATTGTAGCACCTTTTATAAACAGGGATGGTGATATAAAGGGAAGTATTGCATCTATCAGAGACATAAACAGACTAAAGGAGATAGAGAAGGATGATCAGATGGCTGAGCGCCTTTCCTCAATCAGGGAGTTGGCTGCAGGCATGGCACATGAGATTAAAAATCCCTTGAGTGGAATAAAGGGGGCAGCACAGCTTTTAAGATATGAGCTTTCAGATGATAGATTGAAAGAGTACACTGATATCATAATAAAAGAGATTGAGAGGGTAAATGAGATAGTAGAAGGTCTAATGAATTTGACCAGGGTAAGATCACCTATGTTTGAATTGGTTAATATCTATCCAATAATAGATGAGATAATTACATTAGAAAAGGGTACCCGTAAGGGGAAAGGGATAATATTTCATAGATATTATGATACAAGTATCCCACCAATAATGGCTGATAGTGATAGATTGTCACAACTATTTTTGAATCTGATAAGAAATGCTGTTGAGTCTGTATCAAAAGATGGAGAGATTATAATTACAACAAAGGTCTTTTCAGATTATTTGTTAGGCAACAGAGATAAAAAATCGTCACGGACTATACTTGTTGAGATAAAAGATAATGGTCCTGGGATTGATAAGGAGATCATGAATAAGCTATTTACTCCATTTGTTACTACTAAAAAAAGGGGAAGTGGTCTTGGATTGATTATCTCTCATAGAATAGTAGAGGAACATAAGGGGAGAATAAAGGTTGTAAGTGGAGAGGCTCAAAAAGGGACTACTATCCAGGTATTTTTACCGATCACTCACTTGTGAAAAGATGAATAAAGAGAAGATCTTAGTTGTAGATGATGAAGAGAGTATAAGGTGGATATTTAAAAAGGGATTGGAAGGGAAAGGATTTCATGTCCATACTGTAGAAAATGGGGAAGAGGCCTTAAAGAAGGTAAGGGATAATTCTTATCTTGTTATCTTTTTGGATATATATATACCTAATGGGATGAGTGGTCTTGAGGTCTTAACAAGGATAAGAGAGATTGATAAGGAGACTGCAGTTGTAATGATAACCGCCCAAAGTACTATGAGCAATACAATAGAGGCGATCCAGAAAGGGGCATATGATTATATCACAAAACCATTTGATATTAATGAGATATTTATAGTGGTAGATAAGATACTCAAGACAAGACAACTTGAGAGAAAGGTTGAGTTGCTAGAGGCTGAACTTAAAGATCGTTTTAAGGTGGGAGATATAATAGGTAGAAGTAAGGCTATGCAGGAGGTATATAAGACAATAGGTAGGGTGGCATCCAGCGATTTAACTGTTTTAATCCAGGGGGAAAGTGGTACAGGTAAAGAATTAGTCGCAAGGGCATTACATTATAATAATTCTAAACGAGTGGTGGGACCCTTTGTTGCTGTAAACTGTGCTGCTATACCAAAGGAACTTTTAGAAAGCGAATTATTTGGCCATGAGAAAGGCTCTTTTACCGGGGCTATTGAAGAGAGAAAAGGGAAGTTTGAATTGGCAGAAAAAGGAACCATCTTTTTGGATGAGATCGGTGATATGGATATAACCTTACAGGCAAAGATATTGAGGGTATTACAGGATAAGGAGTACTCTAGGGTAGGAGGAAAAGGGATTTTAAAATCAGATGCAAGGATTATTGTTGCTACCAATAGGGATCTTAAGATGGCAATAAAGGAAAAGAGGTTTAGAGAGGATCTATTCCACCGTTTAAATGTTATTACAATTACCCTACCACCGATTAGAGAACGAAGGATGGATATCCCTTTATTGGCAAGATATATGTTGCAAAAATATAATAGTGAATTCGGGAATAGGGTCAGATATATTGCCAAAGAGGTAATGGATATATTTAAGACCTATCAATGGGATGGAAATGTTAGAGAACTTGAAAACACCGTTAAAAGGGCCATTGCCCTCTGTCCTGGTGATACCATAATGCCAGAACATTTACCGGAAAATATGGTCAGTGAAAAGATAGGAGTTAAAGATAATGAGAGCCAGTTAATAAAGGATTTTTTATATAACAAAATAAGTCCTTTTTTGCCAATAATAAAAAAGGAATGTAAAGGGAGATTATATGAGAGTGTCTTAAAAGATATTGAAAAGGAATTGGTTACCCTTATCCTTGAAGAGACAGGTGGAAATCAGATAAAGGCCTCAAGATATTTAGGGATAAACAGAAATACCCTGAATAGAAAGATAAAGGAATATCATATTAAGATTAATGGTAAGCGTTCAGCGAAAAGTCTAATGTCTAATGTCTAAAGTCTGATGTCTACTGTCTGAATTGCAGTAGATGAGGAAATGGGCATGGAGAATATAACCTACATACTCATAGGCATAATAATCGGCGGCGGGATTGCATGGTTTTTGGTAAGGACCCGGCTGCAGGATATTTATTCGAAGCAGATTGCTGATATTCAAATGGAACATGCAAATAAGGTGGCAGATATTGAAGGGAAGGCTCGGAGTGCAGAGGCAGTGGTAAATGAACTGAGGCAGCAGAATGGTCAGAAGACATCAGAAACAGATAAACTGCGGAGTGAGCTTGATGTTGAAAGACAGTCTAAGGTGGAAGCGCTTACGAGGCTTGAAGAATCACGGAAGGGTTTTGAAGAGCAGAAGAGACTTATTGAGACAATGAAAAATGAGATGACCAATACATTTAATGCCTTATCATCGGCCGCACTCAAGAGCAGCAGCGAGGATTTTCTGAGGCTTGCCTCTGAGCATCTGAACAGGATAGTGACGGATACTAAAGGGAGGCTTGGTGAGCATCAGGCAGCTATGGATGGGATGATAAGGCCTCTAAGCGAGGCGCTAAAGAGATTTGACGACCAGATAAAGACGATAGAAGAGGGCAGGCACAAGGCATATGGAAGTCTTGAGGAGCAGTTGAGGACACTTGCTTCAACCCAGGAGACCCTTCAGAAGGAGACGAGCAATCTTGTTTCAGCCTTAAGGAAGCCCCAGGTGCGCGGGAGGTGGGGTGAGGTGACACTGCGAAGGGTTGCGGAGCTCTCAGGGATGTCTATGCACTGCGATTTTACCGAACAGCTTTCTGTAGATACGGAAAAGGGGAGGATAAGGCCTGATATGGTGGTACATCTTCCCATGGACAGGGAGATCGTTGTTGATTCAAAGGTGTCCCTTGACGCATACCTTGATGCCATTTCTGCCATTGCAGAGGATGAGAAGAAGGGGAAGATGGAAAGACACGCACAGCAGGTGAGGGCACACATGAACAGACTTGCTTCAAAGGAATACTGGAGCGAGTTTGAGCAGTCCCCTGAGTTTGTTGTTCTCTTCATCCCTGGCGAGTCATTTTTGAGTTCAGCCCTTGAGATAGACAATACCCTGATAGAAGACGGGATACAGAAGGGGGTTATTATTGCCACTCCGACTACTTTTATAGCCCTGCTCAGGGCTATAGCCTACGGGTGGCGGCAGGAGCAGGTTACAAACAATGCCAGACAGATAAGTATGCTGGGGAAAGAGTTATACGAGAGGGTCAGCACTACAGTAAGACATTTCGATGACCTTGGTTCTGCGATTGGAAAGGGTATAGACGCATACAACAAGATAATCGGCTCTATGGAGTTGAGGGTGCTGCCATCTGTGAGAAAATTCAAGGAGCTTGGGGTCACAGGCGCTGAAGACATCCCTGTCCTTGAGCAGGTAGATCAGAAGCCGAGAAGCTTGGACATCCTGCCGGAAGATTATCAATCCCATAGAAAGGTTGACAGCGAAGGTTAATAGATGATAAATATATATGTTAATCTTATGGGCCGCTAGCTCAGTTGGTAGAGCACCGCCCTTTTAAGGCGGGTGCGCCGCGTTCGACTCGCGGGCGGCTCACCATTTTGTTAAGTTTTTCACTATGCAGCCATACAAGATTATTGAAC
>JACRGM010000146.1 GCA_016212345.1 Nitrospinota bacterium | reverse complement strand
ATTATGTGAATATAAACGGAGCTCCATTTCTGGGCTATACAGGACTTCTTTATGCCATAGAAGCAATACTCAATACTATAAAAAATTAGGAGGTGGAGACTATGATAGGTTATTGGCATCTTGTATGGTGGGTATTTCCTATCATGTTTCTAATCTGTATGGCTTTCTGTATGATTGGGTTGTTCCGTTCATGGCGTGGAGGGATATCTATGTGGAAATGCTGTACAGGAATGGATACTCAAATGGAACACTGGTCAAGTAAAAAAGGGGGTGATATAGATGAGTGAGAAGTGTATGTATATTGGTCAGACGGCAATTTATACCGGACCATTCCGAACTGTAACAGACGATGATGGACATATCTATGAAAGGGGGAAACCCTTAGAGGTATGCAGCGACACTGCTAAAAAACTTAAAAGCCTTCCCTTTTGCTATGATTTCACAGTTACAGAACCTAAATCAAAGGAGGGAAGGGCATGTAGGTAAGGAGGTGATATGATGGATAAATTTGGAGAAATGATTCTGGATGTCCCACGATTCCGCTTTTTTCCCCGGAATCTGGAGGAAGTTAGAGAGTTTATAAATGTAAAAGGATTAAATTCAGAGAGGATAGATGATGAAACCCTCAAGGAAATTGTGGCAAAGGTAAATGGAAAACAGACCTTGACCCCTCAAGAGATATCGGCAATTCATGGCGTGGTTGATTTAGGTGATACCTGTGGTTGTGATAGCGACCACAGGATAAGGGGAGAGGTAAAAGATGGTAAAGGTATCGGTTACTCGATAACCTAATTTAAAGGAGGACAAACCATGAAGAACATATTAGATAATCAGGTAAGGGAACAAATAGCCATAGGCGTATCTGTTGTTGCAAAATGCCAGCCCTGCCTTCAGTATCATCTGAAGGAGGCAAGGAAATTTGGGGTGACTGATAGAGAGATAGAAACGGTCATTAAACTCGCAAGACAGATCCGCTCTGTGTCAGAGCAGAAGATGGATGAGTTTGTCGGCAATGCCCTGAACAATGAAGGAGAGGAGACCTCAGTTGCTGCTGTGGAGGCTCAGGGATGTTGTCCACCAGCAGGGGAGCCAGAGAAGGAAATGAAAGATAGTGCTTGTTGTTGATTTATGGAGGTATGGAGTATGACCAGAAAGGGTGTTTCCATTCTTTTTCTCATGGTATTGCTAATGTGTCTTTCTATTATCAGTTGCAGTAGGGGAGAAGGCAAAATTACGCAGACCATTAAGGTTGCTGGCTCTACAACAGTATTACCAGTTGTATCAAGGGCTGCCGAAATATTTATGAAGAACCATCCAGGTGTAACAATTACCATTAATTCTGGCGGTTCTGGAGTGGGTGTAACATCTGTAGCAAAAGGTTTAGCAGATATTGGAATGATCTCTCGGGATATCACACAGGAAGAAAAGAAAAGTTTTAGAGATGCGGATTTCAAGGTTCATCCTATTGGGAAAGATGCAGTTGCTTGTGTGGTATCCTCTGAGGTCTACAATGCCGGTATAAAGTCTCTCTCCCCTGAAAGGATAAGAAAAATTTATATCGGCGAGATCAGAAATTGGAAAGAGATTGGGGGATATGATAGAGATATCCTTGTAGTTGATAAAGAATTCCATCGTGGAACCCGCCATGTCTTCATGGGATACATTTTTGGTGATGAGAACGCAAAGGCGCCAGGTGCTGATATTATAACAGGCTCAAATAATGAGGAGCAGAGCAAGATTGGACAGAGCAACAGCGCCATTGGGATGCTCTCCTATGCATGGATAAATAAAGATGTGATGGGGTTAGGAATTGAGGTGGATGGAAAGGTCATAGAACCAACTATTGAAAATATTAAGAATGGCTCATATCCCATAGCGAGGGATATACTCCTTGTAATCCGTGGGGAGACTTCAGGGATAGTTAAGGAGTTCATAGAGTTTATTTTGAGTTCCGAAGGACAGAGGATTGTGGAGGAGAATGGCTATGTCTCTATTAAAAAGGGTTGAGCCCATAATGGTAATTACCCTTGCTGCCACTCTATTATCCACCATGGCAGTTATCATTATATTCGCCTTTTTGATGAGGGATAGTTATCCTTTATTCTCTTCCACAGGATTAAGTTTCTTTATCGGTAAGGAGTGGCATCCCGGTGATGGAACCTATGGTGCTCTCCCCATGATATATGGGACGCTGATAGTAACCCTCCTGTCTCTAATATTTTCCCTCCCCTTTGCAACAGGAAGTGCAGTGTTTGTCTCTGAGTTCTTGCCAGAAAGATTGAGGGTATGGGTGAAAGGATGTATGGAGCTATTAGCAGGTGTCCCTTCAATTGTATATGGTCTTATAGGGATAGCCGTATTGAACGAAATTGTGAAATCAACT
>JACRGM010000145.1 GCA_016212345.1 Nitrospinota bacterium | reverse complement strand
TATTATTACTCATCACAAGCCATCCTTTATTCAAGATAAAACCCAAAATACTATTCTTATCAAGAAGATTATAAGATGTGAACATAGGAATGTCAAGTTACCTTAACGCAGCAATTCTCACAGTAAAAATCTATGATTCCTCATTTTTACCACTAAGTATCTTGCTGACAAGTCCTGCTGTATAGTTAACTATAGCAATGACCTTTGGATACTCCATCCTTTTTGGTCCAAAAATACCTAACACCCCTAAGGCAGAATCTTCATATTTATATGTATGTGTTACTATACTGCAGTCACTAATCTCATGAATCTCACTCTCAGAACCAATCACTATGTGTATACCCTCTTCTTCAATACATTTATCGAGTATCTTTATAAGTTTGGCCTTCTCTTCGAGAGCCTTAAATATCGTTTTCATCTTCTTCACATCCGCAATAAACTCAGGTTGTTCAAGGATATTTGTTGCCCCACCAACATATATATCCTCCTTTACCCTTCCCTCAAAAAATACCTTCTTGCCAAGATCTATTGCCCTCAGTAGTAGATTATCGTACTCCCTTTTATCATTAGCCATTATCTCGATTATCTTCTCCCTTATCATCTTAAGGGTCAATCCACCAAACTCATTATTAAGATAGGTAGTGATGGTATCAAGATCTTCCTGTCTGATATCCTCCTCTATGCTAATAATCTTGTTCTGTACTACCCCTGATTCCGAAACAAAGATAGCAAGTACATGATTATCACGCATTTTTACAAATGAAATATGTTTGAAGGTTATATTAGTAAATTTCGGAGGGAGTACTATACCGGCCTGATTAGATATATATGATAGTAACTTCGAGGTTGACTCCATAATCTTTTCAATTTCAGTCATCTTCGATTCATAATTTCTATTTATCCTTTTAGACTCTGCCTTTGTCAGGACTGGGATCTTTATCAGGCTATCAACATAAAACCTGTACCCTTTATCGGTCGGTATCCTTCCCGCAGATGCATGGGGTTGCTCCACATATCCCATCTCCTCAAGATCAGCCATAACATTCCTTATAGTAGCCGGGCTAATTTCAACTCCATCCATCTTGGAGACAGTTCGTGACCCTACAGGTTCAGCATTCATTATATAATTTTGTACAATTGCCTTTAATATAAATCGACTTCTTTCATCGAGAGCATATGACATAAGCATTTCTCCTCCCTTTAGCATTCTTCTATAGATTTCCATATAACAAATTACACGGCGTTATCAGTCGAAATCCTCGACGGCGTACTACTCAGTACGCCTTACTCGGATTTCTCCCTCTAGCCTTGTGTAATTTATTATCTGAAAATCTATACAAAGAGTGCTAGAATTACAATACCAACTATATCTCCTTTTGTCAAGACCTAATTGAGCGATTTTGGGAGTAAAAAAGCCTTGACAAAGAGAGGCATTTAAGCTAATATACCATCAAATTTTATGTAATCTAAATTGAGCGATTTTTTATCTATAATCCTTATGTATGAAAGAAGAGTGCTATTACTCTCTCTGGGGTTTGTGGGGTTTATATTAAAAATCGCTCAAGTTAAGTTAGGCGACATTCTTGGAATGGCGAATTGGAAGGGGTGATTATGGAGTTTAGAGAGGTTCTTATTATACTTAAAGATGACCTAAATAAACTAGAGGCATCCATTAAGGAGAATTTCCAATCAGATGTATTGTTGATTCCAACAATAAGTAACTATCTTTCCAATGGTGGAAAGCGTATAAGACCCATTCTTCTTCTAACTAGTTCGAGATTATGTGGATATAATAATGGGAATAAACATATAACTTATTCATGCGTGGTAGAGTTTATCCATACTGCAACCCTTCTTCATGATGATGTGCTAGATGAGGCAGAGATACGTAGAGGAAATCCTGCTGCCAATTTGAGGTGGGGAAATGGGGCAAGTGTGCTTGTGGGTGATTTTCTTCTCTCAAGATCCCTTACCATGATGGCAGAAGTTAAAGACCCAAGGATAATTTTCTATTTTTCTGATGCATCTAGGAGAATGGTGGAAGGAGAGGTCATGGAGATGATAAATCCTTTTAATCTAAATATCACAGAAGAGGAGTATATTGGTATTATTAAACGTAAGACAGCATCCTTAATCTCTGCGAGCTGTCGGGTAGGAGCTATTTTAGGAAAGAGTCTATCAACTGAGGAGGATAGATTATCAAACTTCGGGACAGAGGTTGGTATCGCCTTTCAATTGGTAGATGATGTATTTGATTATGCATCTGAGGAGACCAAGATTGGAAAAGAGATTGGCAAGGACATCAGAAAGGGTAAGGTCACGCTTCCACTGATACATCTTTATAATAATGCCTCCCAAAAAGATAGGAAATTAATAGAGGATATAGTAAAGACTGGGGATATTCAGAGGGAGGATTTCAATAAAATAGTTGATCTGATGAAGAGATATCATTCAATAGATTATACTATGGATAAGGCGAGGGGATATATAAGGGAGGCCAAAGAAAGAATGAGTAACTTTAAGGGATCTCTTTACCTGAATGCAATATTCTCTGTTGCTGACTATATAGTAGAAAGGGATATGTAAACTCTTTAGCCATTACTTCTAACGAAATGAGTATTTACGGAGAGGGATGATGGATGCATCCTCTGATTAAATTAGCAAAGGATACAATAGAGAGATATATAAGGTCAGGTGAGATCATGCCAGTGCCGGAGGAGCTTACAGATGAGATGAAGGAGAGGAGAGGTACCTTTGTCTCTCTTAAAAAGAGGGGGATTTTACGGGGATGTATTGGAACTATTTCTCATAGTCATTCTAATGTGGCTGAGGAGATAATTATAAATGCAATTAGTGCTGCAACAAAAGATCCGAGGTTCCCTCCTGTTACTATAGGTGAACTTGATGATTTGAATATCTCAGTAGATGTCCTATCTGAAGCAGAAAAGATCTCAGATATGGATCAATTAGATCCCAAAAGATATGGTGTAATTGTAACTAGTGGGTGGAAAAAAGGTCTTCTCCTCCCAGATATTGAGGGTGTTAATAGTGTAGAGGAACAGATAGAGATAGCAAAAGAGAAAGCAGGGATAGGATCAAATGAGGATGTAGAGATAATGAGATTTGAGGTGAAGAGGTATAAAGGAAGTTAGGTTTTTTTTTATTGACATAATTACCTCTTAATGATATTATAATATATGTTTTTGATTAAAGGAGGTGATGTGATTGAAACTTGGTATCTTCTATAGCGATCTGAGAGGAAATCATGATATGCTTTTTAGATTAAAGGGAGAAAAGATAGGGGTATTCCTGGTTGGCAATGGTATTTATCATGCTACTATTAAAGAAAAAGGGGAGCCTTCACCTATCTTACAGAAGAAAGAGATAGACTACTATGTACTTTCAGAAGATTTAAGTACAAGAGGGTTTTCAACAGATGAGGTAGACAGCGATATAAAGGTGATCACATATAGTGATCTCACAGATTTAATAATGAATGACTATGATAAGCTTGCATGGTTATAGAAGGAGGTTTATGAATGGGAACATTAACAATTGGGGTATTTTCTTCCCTTATTGGGTCAATGAATCTCGATTTTGCGGTTAAGCTAGCAGAGACTGCAGCAGATAAGGGGCACAATGTTAATCTATGGCTTTCTGGCAATGCAACCACTGCTGCAAAAAAAGGGCAGAAGGAATATAAGGATTACTCTTATCTTATAAAAAAGATAAGTGGGTTACAGAAAAAGGGAGTGCAAGTTGCGGCGTGTGAGGCATGTTCTGAGGCAAGGGGGATACATGCTGGGGAGGATATAATCGAAGGGATAACCTCTATTGGCATGGATTGGTATGTAGCAAAGGCAGCAAAAAGTGATAGGGTATTACATATAGGAGTTGAATAAGATGTCAAATAATATATTGTTTGTAGTACAAAGACCCCCATATAAGAGTGAGAATCCAAAACTTGCTATTACACATGCGATGTCTTGTTATACAGCAGACATTCATATTGATGAACCAGTGGAACCTACATTGGCTTATGTGGGTGATGGTGTTCTGAATTGTATTAGGGATCAGCGATCTCAGGATATCTATGGGTTAATAAGTACTGAGCAGCATATAAAGGTTCAATTATCAGGTGACATGAAGATACTTGTCTGTAAAGAGGACATAGAGAGATTAGGTATAAAAGAAGAGAGATTGGTAGATGGTAAGGATTTAGGAGCAGAGGCAGGGCTTAATGTGGTTCCATTTAAGGAGATATTGAAGGAGATGGAGATATGTGACCATCTTATGTTCTTTTAAGGAAAGGGGGGGTTCGATATGTCTGTGATAGATATTAAAACTGTCAAACCAGCAATAGAGTTAGATGTCGTGGGGAGGGTCTGTCCTTATCCAATGGTCTTGACTAAAAAGACCACGGAAAAGATGAAAGAGGGAGAGGTACTTAAGGTTCTATGTGATTCAGCGGTCTCTGTGACCAAGGAGATCCCGACTTATTGCGAAAAAAAGGGTTATCCTCTCGAATCAATCAAGAATGAAGAGAAAAATTATTGGGAGATGTATATAATGAAGTTAGTATAGATTTTCAGATAATAAATTACACAATTAAATCATATCAACATAACCACAAGGACACTCTTCAGCACACTTTTTACATCCCTGACAGGTCTCTAATTTGAACTCGTAATGCTGACCTTTTTGTAATCTCTTAACAGCACTATCAGAACAGTAAGTAAAACAGTTATCACAATCAAAACACATACCACAGCTTAAACATCTCATAGACTCTTCTATGGCTTGAGATCCTTCAATAGTATAAGATACCTCTTTAAAATTACTCAACCGTTCCAGAGGAGGGAGGCTCACTGGATTCACTCGAGGTAATTTTTTATAATGGTTAAAATTCATTTGGGTATGTCGAATAATAGGGATAGAATTGACATCTTTCTTTGGCTCCCTTCCCCTTAGATAATCGTCAATAGCCTCAGCAGCCCTTCTTCCTATACCAATAGCCTGTGTAACAATTCCAAGCTGTACTGTAACATCCCCACCAGCAAATACACCCTTTATTCCAGTTTCACATCTCTCACTAGTAGAGATCCACCCCTTTTCATTCTTAAACCCTTCTATCCCTTTAAAGTCAACTGCCTGACTTATGGCGGGAATAATAATTGTGGCCTGCACAGTAAATTCAGATCCTTTTATAGGTATCGGCCTTCTTCTCCCTGATTCATCCGGTTCCCCCAACTCCATCCTGATGCATCTCATTCCACTCGCCCTATCCCCATTCGTCAATATCTCAATAGGTGCAGCCAGATATTCAAGATGAATCCCTTCTTCTTCGGCCTCTTTTATCTCATATTCATCTGCAGGCATCTCATTCCTCGTTCTTCTATACAGAATCGTCACATCAGCCCCTGACCTCTTAGAAACCCTTGCCGCATCTATGGCTGTATTACCACCACCTATTACAACCACCCTTTTCCCTATCTCAACATCTTCCCCTGAATTAATCCTGTTCAGATACTCAACACCACTAAGGACATTAGGTACATCTTCTTCGCCCGGGATGTTTAAATCCCACCCTTTTTGGGCACCTATAGCTAAATATATGGCCTTATATTCCTTTTGAAGATCTTCAAAAGAGATATCCCTCCCGATCTTTGTGTTATATCTGATCTCAATTCCTAGTGCCAGGATTGCATTTATCTCGGCATCTAATATCTGTTCTGGAAGGCGGTAACGCGGGATTCCATACCATAGCATCCCGCCAGGCCTTGCAAATGCCTCAAATACTGTTACAGGATATCCTCGTCGGGCCAACTGATAGGCACATGAAAGACCCGAGGGACCCGACCCAATCACAGCTACCTTTTCTGTATAGGTATCTGCATTTATCTTTTTATGTTGTAACTTATTTTTGATACCATAATCACCAATAAATCTCTCCATATTATTAATAGCCACTGGGGTATCAAGGTAATTTCTATTACATTCTTTTTCACATGGATGGGGACATACCCTTCCACAGACCGCTGGAAAAGGATTCTTTTCTGTTAGTATATACCATGCCTTTTCAAAGGATTCTTCGAATGTCCTACCAAATGGTTGAGATTGAGCAATTGTGGTTAAATACGATCTTATATCCGCACTGCTAGGACAAGTATCTATACATGGCGGTCTTTTAGGGGTATACCTCGGTCTTAAATTAGAGGTCTCACGATCCCCTCCCCTTCCCCGGCCACCAATCCGCACCCCCATCTTTTTGACCGTCTTTTTAACGACTACAGCCATAACATCTCCCTCCTAAAGTGAAATTGCATTTTGATTTAAAACTTCTTATCATTATCATGGCTAAACAGTTACAACTATTTTATAGATTTCCATATAACAAATTACACGGCGTTATCAGTCGAAATCCTCAACGGCGTACCGCTCAGTACGCCTTATTCGGATTTCTCCCTCTAGCCTTGTGTAATTTATTATCTGAAAATCTATATATCCTTTGCAGCACCTTCGACATGGGGTAATTCAACAGATGTCCCCCCATAATAACCATATACCAATCTCCCAGAATCTATAAGTTCCTTTAACGCATCTTTACACTCCTTCTTAGTAACCCTATCCTCACCAAATTGTGCAATCATCTCCTTTGTAAGATCACCTGGCTTAAACTTTTTCTTGCCTGAATATTCCTTTACTATATTATACATCGCTTCTTCTAATTCCTCTATAGGAACCTTATCTACCATAATATCACCCTCCCATTAAGGCAAAATACAAATCTCTTTTAACCACAGCTCCACCGCAGTCCTAATATAGGACTAACAACTGGCCGACTTTGGCCAGTTGTTACCCATCTACTGTGTTAATTGAGTTGATCTCTTATAAGTTGTACCCGCATGTTTGAAGTCATCAATATGGTACTTGGTAAATTCTAGACCTGCCTGCTTAAAAAACCTTGGCCAACCAATCCTATTTATCCACTCCCCTACCCTCTCATACCTTCTCGCATGTTTAGCATACACCTCTACAATATTCTTAACCGCACTAGTCACCTCTGGCCATCTAGGTGGATTATTCGGTAGATAAGGGATTGCCAACTTCGTAAACATAGGTTCGGTCCTGGCATTTGAAACCTTTCCACCAACCCATATAGAGACACCATCATTAAGAGAATCAGCAAGTGGCATTGCAGGGCATACAGTAAAACAGTTACCACAATACATACATTTATCCTCATCCACCTCTACAGATTGAATCCCTTCCACTGTTGCTGGTCTTATAGCCGCAGTAGGACAAGAAGAGACAGTAGTTGGGACCTCACACACATTCTTCAGGGCATTATGATCAATCTTAGGGGGCCTTCTATGGATTCCAAGTATGGCAATATCAGAACAGTGGACAGCACCACACATATTCAGACAACATGCAACGGCAATCCTCAGCTTATGAGGTAGTTTCATAGTTGTGAAATAGTCATACAACTCATCCATCATTGACTTGACCAGACCAGAGGCATCTGTAGCAGCAGAATGACAGTGCACCCATCCCTGGGTATGGACAATATTTGAGATTGCATTATTCGTTCCTCCCACAGGGAGACCCTTTAAGTTCAGCCCCTTAATAAGGGGTTCAATATTCTCTTTATCTGCAAGAAGAAACTCAATGTTGTTTCTGCTGGTAAATCTTAGATATCCATCACAATATTTATCTGCTAGATCACAGATCATACGGATAAAGTCAACACTCACAAGTCTAGGAGACCCTGCCCGTACAGTATATATCCTTGCACCTGTTTCAGATACATGTACCAATACCCCAGGTTTCAAAGTCTCATGGTATCTCCACTTACCATAATTCTCCTTGATAATTGGGTGTAAAAATCGTTCATAATGTGGTGGACCCATATCTGTCTTTCTTTCTAATGCTTGGGTTGTCATAATAGTATCTCCTCTTAACTTAAAGTAAAGGCTACGAGTTTACGAATTGCGAGTTTAATATTAACTCCTAACTCCTAACTCCTAACCCGTATCTCCTACTCCTCTTCCTCCTCACCCTCTTCAAGGTACTCCTCATAGAATATATAAGGATTATCTCTGGGGGAGGAAACCATCTCAGGTAGAGGCTCAAGCCCTATAGCCTCAACAAAATTCCCCATTCCCACTCGCTGGATACATTCACCTATCCTCTCTCTGCTGACCCCATGTTCATCCCAGAACTCCCATATCCTTTCAATAAGATCTTTAAACTCTGTATAGGGTTTCTCTATCTTCATAAATGGAACCAATACCGAAGAGAGCAAGGCACCCTCCATTATTGGGGCCTTCCCACCAATAAGGATGGTTGCACCTTTATCTTTACCTGGGCGAAGTGCCTTTGGCATAACATTCAGACAATGCATACATTTGACACAATCCTCATTATTTATCCTGAGCTCATTCCTATCAAGGCTTATACACTGTTTAGGACACTTCATAATTACATCAGATGTTATATTCAACCCTTTATCAAGGT
This sequence comes from Nitrospinota bacterium, assembly GCA_016212345.1. Lineage (GTDB taxonomy): Bacteria > Nitrospinota > Nitrospinia > SZUA-224 > SZUA-224 > SZUA-224. Next base: position 8,890 of record JACRGM010000145.1, on the reverse strand, counting down.
ACTCCTTAACCGCTGACTGATCAATACGGATATTATCCCGCCATGTCCCTATAACAGCCAAATCAGACCTTGCAATAGATGCCACACAGTCATTGGGACATCCTGCCATCTTGAATTTCCATTTATAGACAAATGCAGGTCTATGCAACTCATCCTGATATGTCATTGTTATATCATATGTCATATCCAGTGTATCATAACATGCAAACTCACAACGGGCGGGTCCATTACAACAGCTCGGTGTTCTCATATCAGAGCCTGATCCCCCAAGATCCCACCCTGCCTTTGTCAAATCAGAGAAACAAGGCTCCAATGCATCTGTATCTGCTCCTAAAAATACAAAATCCCCTGTAGAGCCATGTACATTTGTTAGGCCAGAACCGTGTTTATCCCAGATATCGCATAACTCCCTTAATGCCTCTGTAGTATAAAACCAGCCCGATGTTTGGTTAACACGGCAGGTATGAAAGGCCTTTACATTGGGGAATAGTTCTGATGAATCTGAATACCTTCCTATAACACCACCACCATACCCTGCAACACCTACTAGACCACCGTGTTTCCAATGTCCTTTTTTCTCCTTATAGGAAAGCTCAAGCTGGCCCAATAGGTCATTGGCCTTGGGTTTTTTTTCTGCCATCTTCTTCAAATCTGTTACAAAACTAGGCCATGGGCCTTCCTCTAATTCATCTAAAAGAGGGGTCTTTCTCTTCTTTATCTCATCAGCCATATAATACTCCTTTCTTTCAATCCCTGATCCCCTGATATCAAGTAATAGAGGATTTAGGAGAAAATCATTTTCAATTGGCTTTATATGTCCCCATTGATCTATCCTTTGTTTCCTCACCCCCTTCCATGCTATATCCTTTCTACCCTTCAACCAACCTTACACCAACATATTTATGACAACTATTACAAGATCTCTCTGGATTATGGCACCCCATACAGTCTTTCTTATCATGCTCCCTCTTAGTTAAGCTAACCATATGATTTCTTCTCCACCAATCAGCAGGGGCATGATATTCTGGTGCTGGTATCCCCTCCTCTATCTTTATTGCTAAAGGTCCTTCTCCATTTAGTGTAGGCTTTTTTACATCTTCTCTTACACAACCTGACATCATTATAACTATCATTATACAGAGCACTATAAGAATCTGAAATCTGTAACCACTAATTCCCAATCTTCTCATATCCCCTCCTTAGCCTAAAGGACTATTGCCCTTCCAATCAGTTGATGAATCCCTCCAACTGTCTCCATTGGTATACCGTAGTGAGGTAATACCCCAGTAAAATGCGCCTTACATACGGCACAGATCATGACCATGAGGTTTACCTGACGACTCTCCATCAGATTCTTAAGCGCCTGAGCCTTTGGTAGTGTCCCTTTTACCCGTAAGTCCATAAGCTCCTCTGTCAACAACCCGCCACCACCTCCACAACAGAAGGTCTTCTCTCTGTTAACATTCTTAGGCATCTCAACAAACTTATTACACGCCTCTCTTATCAATGCCCTTGGGATCTCGAACTGCCCTCCATCCTTATTACCCATTCGGGTTGCCCTTGCCACATTACAGGAATCGTGATATGTAACCGTAAATTCATCATTTGCAGACTTGTCAAGCCTGATAGCACCCCGTTTTATCAGATCGAGTGTAAATTCGCAGATGTGTTGTGGGACAGGATATCTTGTATCTACGAAATCAAATGGACCGATCAATGTATTCCAGAAACTGTAGCCAACCCTCCATGCATGACCACATTCACCAACTACAATCCTTTTAACCTTAAGTCTTCTTGCCTCATCCAGTATCCTTGTAGCGACCCTCTTCATAATAGAATAACTACCTATAAACATCCCAAAGTTTGCAAACTCAGAGGCATAACTGCTAAATGTCCAACTGATACCAGCCTTATGAAATACCTTGGCATAGCCAACTAGGGAGTCAACATGAGGTGAGGCGAAAAAGTCAGCAGATGGACTAACCAAAAGGATCTCTGCACCCTTTACATCCAATGGAAATTTTACATCAACCCCTGTTGTCTCCTTAATATCCTCTTCAAAAAAATCAAGGGTATTCCTGAGTGCTGGCCCAGACATCCCAAGATTATTTCCTATATCATAAACCTTTCCAAGTACCTCATTACAATACTTCTGTCCAACACCAATAGAATCCATTATCTCCCGGGCTGCCATGGATATCTCAGCAGTATCTATGCCATAAGGACAAAAGACCGAACAACGTCTACATTGAGAACACTGATGAAAATATGTGTACCACTCATCCAAAACCTCTTCTGTCAGATCCTCTGCATTGGTCAATCCCCCTAATATCTTACCCTCAATTGTAAAATATCTTTTGTAGACCTTTCTTAACAACTCTTGCCTTGCAACAGGTATATTTTTAGGATCACCTGTGCCCAGAAAATAGTGACACTTATCAGCACAAGAACCGCATCTTACACATATATCCAAATAGAGCCTAAGAGAACGATTTCTCTTTAAAAGTTCTCTCATCCTTTTGAGGGCCTTCTTGTTCCAATCAACAGGCTTGGTCCCTGGAAATCCTAATCTTACCATATGGTCTTCTGATGCATGATGACACCTCTGATTTCTAGATGCATTCTCCTCTATCTTTGGTACAGTAATACTTCCTGTTAAAATAGGGGCATCAATCTTCTCTTTCACCTTTATCTCTCCTTTTAATTAATTATGTTATTCCAATGATTTACATGTCTTATTTCCCTTGCATTATCCCTCTGATTTCTTGTTGGACTAAAGAATATTCCACCTGCATGCATAAGCTTACTGAACGGGAAATATACAATTAAAAGCAAGACAGATAAAAAGTGTATCAAAAACAATACACTTTGTGGTTTGATGCTCGGCTGTAGTGTTAATAGACCTAGGATAAAGGCCTTAACATCTACAAGATCGACCCTGATATATTCCTTCATAAGTATCCCTGTGAATGCTATAACTATAATAAGAAAAAGGGTGATATAATCCATAGGGGTGGAGATATACCTATTACGATCTACTACCCATCTTCTGAGCAAAAGATATACTAATGGTATAAGGATAATATACCCTGCATAAATACCTACTATCTGTAACTCGATTATCCAAATAGGAACAGGGTAAAAGAAGTATCTTAAGTGGCGTAGTATAATAAAAAGGAAGGCTATGTGAAATATCCACCCCCCTAACCACAACAGCTTATTCCCTCTAAATAGGCTTTTAAATAAAAATACCTCACCCATTATCCTTAATATAACCCCGGGGAATGTCTTAGGTCCTGGAGTACCCACTATTCTTAACGGTACCGCGGATTTACCCCATATCCAGGTTTTATAGATAAAACCGAGTATAAAGATAGCACCCACTATATAGACAAGGATGTTGATCATAATCTTACCCCCCCTTACTTCGATCACCCTTATTTAAATACCACAACCTTTAACTTGGCTCTTAAACACAACCTGTCGGCTTTGGTAGACCTGCTATCTTGCAAGCACCTTTTGCCGGCCCGCTTGGAAAGAGTTCATAGAGATACTTATTACTCACTGCCTTCTCTTGACCTAATCTCTTACCTGTCTCTTTGAGGAGGAGTCTTATCATAGGAGCGATCTTGTACTGTGTATAATATTCCCGAAGATAATTGACTACTACCCAGTGCTCCTTTGACATCTCATTTACCCCCTCTGTCTTGGCAAGATAATCTGCTATATCTTTACTCCAATCCTCCCATTTCTGGATAAAACCATCCTCATCAACATCTATCTTTTTATTACCAACTTCTATATGTTCTGACATAATATTCCCTCCTTTTTTTGTACCTTTGATTAACCTTTCAGTCAACTGAAAGGTATTTTTGTATTATGGTTACCTAATACAGTGATTTTCCTATAGTCTTTTTAAGTCTATCTTATTACCACTTACCACCTCCTTTATACCAACATCCTCTTTCTCAAGAAAAGACTCATCCCACAGAAAGACAACCTCCTTTTTTAACGCCATAATAACCTTCTGTTGAAAATATGGCGTCAGACCTTTTATTAAGTATAGTATAGGCCGTAGCCCGTTCTATTATCCTATCTGCCCATTCTCCATTTCCTACTGCGTGGAGATGAGTATAGGTAGCAAGGACATTTTTATAACATAAACCATCCTTCTTCTTATACAATCCCTCTCCCCTCTCCATCCTAAAGGCAAAATAGGTATTATCCTCTTTCAAAGCGGAGAGTCGGGAATAATGAAACTCATGCCCTTTCAGTCTAGTTCCAGTGGTAAAATAAGGATTACTCCTTTCCACCTCCAAGACCGTATATCCATGTCCCTGAGGCCTCTTTTCTATAGTAAAGACCGCCTTAAATACCCCTACCATTGGATAGGTTTTATCCTCAACAACCAGCTCCTTCCCTAGATACATCAGACCACCACACTCCGCATAAACAGGAAGGCCGTTTTCTACTCTCTGATAAAGGGAATCTCTAAAACTAATATTCTCTGATAGTCTCTCTGCCTGGGTCTCTGGAAAACCACCACCAATGTAAAGGGCATCAATAGGGGGTAATTCCCTTTCACTCGTGGCATTGATCTCTATTAATCTAGCCCCAAGTCTCTCAAGCTCCTCAAGATTTTCTGGATAATAAAACTGGAATGCATGATCTCTTATCACCCCTATATCCAAAGGTCTCTCTCTTCTCTCTCTTCTATTTGCTCTAACCCTTCTTACACCCTTTATTATTGACAACTGAGGGGCGCTATTGGCCACATCCCAAAGTCTATCTAGATCTATATGTCTCTCTGCTACATCAACTGTAAAGGTTATTGATCGCTCTATCCTATGATGTTCTATATAGGGGATTAGCCCCATATGTCTCTCTGGAAAAAGATCCTTTCTCAATTTGGGCACAACCCCCAATACAGGGAGATTACAGTAACGTTCTACAGCCTTACAAATAACAGATTCATGTCGATCCCCTGCAACCTGATTCAGGATCACCCCCTTAATGGCCAGATCCGGATCAAACCTCTGACACCCCAGAACTACTGCTGCAACAGTACTTGTAGCCTTAGTGCAATCTACAACCAATATTATAGGGGCCTGAAGTAACTTAGCCAACCTTGCAGTACTATAAGTCCCCTCTGAATCCACACCATCATATAATCCTCGATTCCCTTCAATAACAGCACCGTCACTCCCTTTTACCCTATATATAAAAGAAGAAAGTATCTCCTCCTTGCTCATCATAAAGAGATCAAGATTATAACACGGCCTTCCTGCCACATAAGCTAACCACCCCGCATCTATAAAATCTGGTCCCTTCTTAAAGGGGACAACCTTCAATCCCATCTTCTTCCATGCCCCAATAATTCCTAATGCTATGATAGTCTTCCCTGCCGCACCATGTGTTGCCGCAATTACTATTCTTGGATAAGCACCTATTATTATCCCCCCTCTATAGTACGCCCTCTAATATCTTCTTACCCTCTCCTTGTTTAAAACTCAAAGAATAAGGGAAACCAACCTCCTCTATATCTTCACTTATCAAGGACTTAAGGATACCTATAAGTCTTTTATCTTTTAGGGAATAACATATCCTATTGTCTTTTCTAACAAAATCGACCATCCCAGTATTTCGTAGGAGGGCAAGATTTTGCGATACATTTGGTTGTCTCCGTCCTAAAAACTCTGATAAATTCTTGACACATACCTCCTTATATATCAACAAATGACATAATATCTCAAGCCTTGTAGAATTAGATAGTATCTTAAATAACCTTGCATTCTCTTTACAAAGTGACTTCAAATCATTACAACTTATCTTTCTTTCCTTTTCTTTGAACATCTTGATCAATCTCCCTCCCCTCTTAAATTAACTAATGACTAAACATAGAAATCCATCCCCCTTATAATTAATATACTTTACTCCTCCTCTATTTTTAATATTCGAATGTAGTAATATATCTATATTCTAAAAGAATAACAGAAGATAAAGAGATTGTCAAGGATTTTTTTTCGGATTTTTCACTCCCCTACTCCTTACTCCTTACTCCTTACCTGTCTCTCCCATCCCCTGATAAATGTAACTAAGGAATCAATCTGATTATCAGATAACGGTCCTCCGTGATCTTTACCCCATCCAGGCATAGCTGTACCTGATATCCCCTTAGCGATCAACTCCCTCAGCTCTTTATCACCTCTGGATTTGAGATATGATTGATTATTCAGGGCAATAGCAGTCTTACCTTCCCCACTTCTGCCATGGCAATAAGCACATATATTAATATACAATGATGAACCAATCCTCCCTCTCCCCTTATCCACATGACAGGAGGCACACCCCTCTGAAAAAAGGGGATCTCCAATATTAAACGATGGATGAGGAGGTGGGACAACAGTGGCAAATATACTTATACTTTTGGTAGATTCAGTTAGATCATTGGATATTACTGTTATCGTCTTTGTTATCCTTCCACTCTTCCCTCCTGAGTCAAAGGTTACCTTTATCTCTCCTCTCTCACTAGGCTTAATGGTATTAGCGCTGACCAGCGTCGCAGTACACCCTCAAGATCCCCTTACACTTTTGAGTACAAGTACCTCATCTCCAGTATTGGTAAAGGTGAAGGTATGACTTACCTTATCTCCCTGTTTTATCTCGCCAAAATCGTAAGATTCCTCTTCACATCTTATCTTTGCCCCTGTATCTGCCAGCATTATACTATTATCTATAGATAATAATAGTAATAGAGAGATAATAAGGGTCAAAAATAAAACCTTTACGCCTTTCATAAACCTACCTCCTTGATCATCTCTATATTAAATCACTCTATATTAAATCACAAAACAAAAAAAAACAAGAGATAATTGGGAGATAATTGGGAAATATAACTAATAAGATTTTCATACGAAAATACCTTTATAACACACCCCCAACCCCTCTTAATAGAGGGGAGTTCTAAAGTTTCCCCTCTAAAAAGAGGGGATTAAGGGGTGTGTATTTTCATTCTCCTTTGTGCCGACCTTATCGGCATGATTGTTTCACCTGTCTATAGTATTCCTCTGAAATTAGGTCTTGATATATTATACAAACTATGATATAATATTCTCTAATTTAATAAATTTTAATAAATAAACATTCAACAATTTTTGAAAATTGAGTAACAGTCCCAATGGAACTTAATTTATGAACTACTTAAGGGTCTTGGTATTAAATCAGACATACGAACCTCTCCATTTCTGCAATGCCAAAAGGGCTATTGTAATGTTATTAAAGGGGAGGGCCGAAAAGGTCGAGAGTGATGGAATATTTGTAAGATCCCCAAGTGTTACTATCAGGATTCCAACCGTGATCCGTCTAATGAGATATATCAAGAGATCCTATCAGGGGAGGATAGCATTTAGTAAGAAGAATGTATTTAGGAGAGACAACTTTACCTGTCAATATTGTGGGTGTAGAGATGGGAAGCTTACTATAGACCATATCATACCAAGATCTCGTGGGGGAGAGTCGTGCTGGGAAAATGTAGTTATTGCCTGCCAGAGATGTAATCTTAAAAAGGGTGATCAGACATTAAAAGAGGCTAATATTCGATTGCAAAGGAGGCCCACAAGACCATCATTTTTGTTTCATGAGAATATTTATCGTTCAGCGCCTAAGTCCTTTATAAAAAATTGGAATAAGTATCTTCCCCATGATATTACCTACGACAGAAAACCTTTGTAACTGTTTAGCCAATTAAAGTAAATGCCTAAAAAATATTGAAATCAAAAATAAAAGATAAAAAATCAAAAACACAAATCAAAATATAAAAATTGAAAAATCGTGATGCGTATGTGTTAGCGTTATATGTATTCAAAATTATCGCCCATCTACTATAATAATGCATAACAGCATTTTAATTCATTTTTGAATTTTAATTTGTTATTTTACTTTTTGATTTTTACATTTTGATTTAGAATCCCTATCCATTTTTCAGCCGTTCATTCATTCGTCTTATCAAGTCCTGATATGAGTTTTCAGTGATTATCTGGTTGAACTGGGTCTTCAGGTTTGTCACGAGACTTATACCATCGAGTATTACATCCCATAATAGCCATCTACCTTTTACAAGGTATAACTTAAAGTCGATTGAGATGTTCCCTTCCTTTTTATGGATAACAGATGTGCTAATTGTAGCCTGATCCTTTACAATCCTTTCTCCCTTATACAACATCTCTATATCCTCAAAAAAACTTCCTGATTTTGGATAGGCTATATTCTCCAATAGCTTTGTCAGAAGAAGGACAAAGTCATCTCTCTCTTTCTTATCTCTATTATCCCAATGTTCTGATAAGGCACGCTTACTCAAACCCCTGACATCTATAATCTCGCTGGCCCTTTTCTTGAGGGCATCATTCTCCTTTTTCTCGGATAGGGAGAGGATACTCTCCTCACCCTTTATGGCACATATAATCTTAATCAATCTCTTTACTATATCGGTCGGAGATTCAGATTCAATAGCAGAAAGGGTATCAATAGGTATAGCTCCTACTACAATGAAGATTATAATAAAAATAATAATCAGCTTTAATGATTGAATTGTATATATCTTCATAATTTAAGCCCCAATTTTTAAGCCCCAATTTTTATTTGATGTTAGTTATGATATTATATTGTCTTCATTGCAAAATCTATCAGAGATTGATATATATGTCAATTACAAAAAGTAGTAAACAAAGGGAGAGGGATGAGAATGAATAGAAAATATCTATCTTTTATAAGTATTTTGGTGGTCATCTCTGTGCTATTAATACACGCCGTATTATATGCGGATAGGATAGAGACACAGAGCCTGAGACTTGATCTAAGTGAATGTATCAGTTTGGCATTGGCAAATAATCCG
>JACRGM010000140.1 GCA_016212345.1 Nitrospinota bacterium | reverse complement strand
TTATCTGAAAATCTATACATCCTCTTCTCCTTCCTTTCTATCCTTTTTTTTACCAAATATCTTTGCTGATATAATACTGATCTCGAAGAGAAGTATAAGTGGAATAGCCATCAATGTCTGCGAAAAGGGATCAGGACCTGGGGTAAAAATAGCCCCTATAATAAAACAGAGAAGGATGACATACTTCCTGTTTTTCGAGAGTTGTTTTGGCGTAACAATCCCTAGTATGCTAAGAAAGGTGACAATCAGAGGGAGTTCAAATATAATCCCAGAGGCAAGCATAAGTTTAAGAGAAAATGATAGATAGTTACCAACAGTTATACTGGGTTTCCAGTATTTTGCGCCGAACAACATGAGAAATTTAATACCCACAGGGAGAATAACAAAATAGGCAAATACAACACCGATAAGAAAAAGTATAGTGGCACTTATAACAAAAGGTAATGTATATCTCCTCTCCTTCTTTACCAGTCCTGGGGCAACAAAGTTCCATATCTGATAGATTACCACAGGTAATGATATTATAAGGCCTGCAAAGAAGGATACCTTTAGGCTGACAACTAATGCCTCCGCAGGTTCAATGAATGTCAATTCCTGGTATTTCTCTGGTAATGGCCTCTGAATAAGACGGAGAAGAGGATCTTTAAAGATATAACAGATGAGAAACCCACTCCCAATCGCTACACATATAATTATCAACCTCCACCGTAATTCCTCTAGATGATCGGTAATAGAGAGCTTGTCTTCAAATCCTATCTTCCTTGATCTCTTTTTCCTTTTTTTCTCTCCATTTCCCATCTTCTTCCTCATCCCCTATTTTCCTTTTCTCATCCTTTATTGTTTTATTTATATCTCTTATCTCTTCATCTATACCATCCTTTGCCTCTCTGAATACCTTCAGAAACTCTGCATATCCCTTTCCTATTGCCCGTGCGACCTCAGGGAGGTTCTTGGGACCTATCACAATAAGGGCTATAACCAAGATTACAATAAGCTCTGGCATTCCGATCCCAAACATCCTTTTATCTCCACTTCAAAACAAAACCATTGATGAGGTATTCATAAGTTACCTCTTTCAGCCCTGAGGGCCTTTATCTGCTCGTCATAGTTCTTTAGTAGTTCCTCTTTCTCTTTAAGCTGAGAATCAGAGAATGTCCCCTCCTTTTCTACAGCACTCTTTTCCTTAAGGAGGTTTTGGATTTCTCTATCAACCTCCCTTTTTCGATCCCTTATTGTTACCCTTTTCGCTTCACGTTTGAAATGTCCGAATAGGAAACCCATTAGCCAACCTATAATTAGGATAGCTATCCCAATAATAGCCCAGATAATATTGTTATACTCCTTTAATCTCTTATTCTCTTTATCTAATAAAGATCTCCTTTTTTCTATGTCTTCGATTCTAGAACTTAAAGAGGCCTTTAATCCCTTCAATTCTTCGTTCTCTTTCCTTAGCAATTCAGCCTCTTTCTCCTGTGATATAATCTTACTCTGCAGATCTTCAATAACAATTTGTACTGGAGGTTCTTCTCTTATCGTTTTTTTTGATACCCATCCCTCTTTTCCATCCTCTAATCTGACCTTATACCAACCCTCTTGTTCACCAATTATTGTTATTTTATCCCCATATTTGACAATCTTTAGGGCATCGAACTCTGTCCCTGGTCCTGTCCTGACATTAACAGTGGTCTCGTTAATATAAGCTGTCTCTGCATAGATATTTCCAACAAATATTAGGTTTAAAATAAATAATATAAATATAATCTCTCTTTTCATAATTCAACCTCAACTTTATCATATACTTCTTCTCTGAAAGAAGAAGGCTTTACTCCTCCCTTTCTATAGATTTCCATATAACAATTTAGGTCTTATCCTCTTTCTCTTGTTTATTCTTGTTTATTATTGGTATCCCCTCCTGTCCCCTCTGAGGATCTTAATCTTAAGAATGGCTCAAAGAGATCTATTGGGATAGGGAATACGATCGTAGAGTTTTTATCTACAGCAATAGTAGTAAGGGTCTGGAGGAATCTCAGTTGTAAGGCAGGATGGTGCTTCCCAATGATCTCTGCTGCCTCTCCCAGCCTTGTAGCTGCCAGAAATTCTCCTTCTGCATTGAGTACCTTTGCTCTCTTCTCTCTCTCTGCCTCTGCCTGCTTTGCTATAGCCCTCTGCATCTCCTGTGGAAGATCAACATTCTTCACCTCCACTGCTGAGACCTTTATACCCCATGGTTCGGTCTGTTGATCTATTATCTTCTGGAGTTGAAGATTTATACTCTCTCTCTTTCCAAGGAGATCATCAAGTTCACTCTGACCGAGTACACTTCTTAATGTAGTCTGCGATATCTGGGATGTGGCGTAGAGATAGTCTTCTACCTCTATAATCGCCCTTTGGGCATCAATGACACGGAAGTAGATAACCGCATTTACCTTTACAGTTACATTATCCTTTGTGATGATATCCTGGGGTGGGACATCCATAACAACAGTTCTTAAACTCACCTTCATCATCTTTTGTATACCAGGGATAACAATTATCAATCCTGGCCCCTTCACCCTCCAGAATCTTCCTAGAAGGAATATAACCCCACGCTCATACTCCCTCAGTATCTTTAGGGAGTTTAGGATAAGTAATAATATTATTACTATAAAAATTAACGGACTTACTAGTAGATTCATTATTTTTACCTCCTTTTGAATTACACATTGAATATTACACAACCTTTTTTACCTTTAACCTTAATCCATCTATCTTCTCTACAATTATTTTATCTCCTTTCTTAATCATATCTTTGCTCTCTCCCTTCCATATCTCACCATGTATAAAGATATCTCCCTCTGGCTCGAGGTTGGTTGTTGCAATACCTTCTGCCCCAATAAGACCATCAATCCCTGAAACGGGTTTCCTTTTATGTGATTTAACAACAAGACTGAGTATTAAAACAGAGAATAAGGCAGTGGCTAAAACAGCAGGTAGGATAACAGACCATGATATCCTTAAATAGGGTACATCAGTATCTATCAGCATAATAGATCCTAATATCATAGAGATGGTCCCTCCCACGGTGAGAAGACCATAGCTTGTTACCTTGATCTCTGCTATGAAAATGATCAATCCAAGGAGGATAAGTGCCAATCCTGCATAGTTGATAGGCAATGTTTGGAAGGCATAAAATGCCAAGATAAGACTAATACCACCAACAACACCGGGAAGGATCAGGCCTGGATTGGAGAGTTCGAAGTAGAGCCCAATTAATCCAATGAGCATCAAGATATAGGCAATATTTGGATTTGACAAGACACTGAGTATCCTCTGTCTCAGATCCATATCTACATATCTTATCTTCACCCCTTTTGTGCTTATAATTGTCTTCCCTGTCTCTGTTTTCACCTCCTTTCCATCTATATCTTGTATCAACTGGTCAATGTCCTCTGCTATAAGGTCTATTACCCCCAGTTCTTTGGCCTCCTTCTCAGAGATAGATACACTGTTCCTTACTGCCTTCTCTGCCCACTCTGCGTTACGACCCATCCTTTCTGCAATAGATCTTATATATGCAACCGCATCATTCTCTACCTTTTTCATCATTGTCCTATCCATCTTTTCCCCTCCCATGTTTACTGGATGGGCAGCGCCTATATTGGTACCAGGGGACATAGCTGCTATATTGGCAGCCATAGTGATAAATGTCCCTGCAGATGCAGCACGGGAGCCACTAGGGGCAACATAGACGACTACAGGTATCTTGGAATTAAGTATCTCCTTCACAATGATCCTCATAGAGGTATCTAGTCCTCCAGGGGTATCAAGTTGGATAATAACTACTTTATCATCCCCATCGGTCGCCCTCCTGATCTCATCAACTATATATTCAGCAGATATCGGGTTAATCACCCCTTCGAATCTCAGGAGAATAATCTCTTCTCTGGATAAGGCAGGGGAGATATATCCCATGACAAGGATGATTATAAAGCTAAATATTATAAGACCTTTTCTCCTCTCATAATCCTTTTTCACCTTCATCTTCACCTTCCTCTGATTCAGACAGTAATTTTTTCTCGTTCCCAAGCTCCAGCCTGCCTGTGCGTAGCACGCAGACAGGCATGGGAAAGTTTATGTCAAAAATCTGCTTTGATTGACTTATAGATATAAGTTTGATAATCTGTAACAGAGACTATATATCATAATAATGAGAGATTATATATCATAATAATTAGATTGTACATATTTTTTTATCTCACTGTGATATTGTCTAAAGTCCAGTGTCTGAATCGCAGATTCTCTCACTTGGGGAATGGGAATTTGATATGTATGAATTAAGTATAGAGACAGGTTTTTCATCAGCCCATCAACTTGTCGGTTATAGTGGTAACTGTGAGAATATCCATGGTCATAATTGGAAGGTAAGGGTCTTCCTGAGGGTAAAAGAATTGAATGATATTGGGATAGGGATGGATTTTAGGGAGATTAAAAAGGTGACTGATGATCTTTTGTTGAGGTTAGATCATGTTAATATAAATAAGGTCTCACCATTTGATTGCATAAATCCATCCTCTGAGAATATAGCCCGATGGCTATTTCAGCAGATTGGAGGTCTTCTTAATTCGGATAAGATAAGGGTGAGCAGGGTTGAGGTGATGGAGACAGATCATTACTCTGTATCGTACTTTGAGGAAGGACTTAAATTAACTCATAACTTATAACTCATAACTAAAATAACCTTTATTTTCAAAAGGTTGTAGAATTTACGAGACATAGACATTGCAAGTTATTACTACCCATTTCAATGCCGATTTTGATTGTCTTGCCTCCATGATGGCAGCCAAGAAGCTATATCCTGAGGCCAGATTAGTCTTCCCAGGTTCTCAGGAGAAGAATGTACGAGACTTTATTAAGACATCAGAATACTCTTTCGAGTTCAACAAACTCAAGAATATACCAATTCTGGATATTGATCTCCTGATAGTGGTTGATACCAAACTCAGAGGGAGGATAGGTCTCTTTGGGGAGATCATTGATAGACATGGTCTTAAGGTTCATATCTACGATCATCATCCTGCAGATGTAAAGGATATCCATGGTGAGCTGGAGGTAATAAAGGAGCGGGGGGCCACGACAACGATATTTGTAGAACTACTCAGGGAGAAGAATATCCCCATCACACCTGCGGAGGCTACTATTATGGAGTTAGGTATCTATGAGGATACAGGATCACTTACCTTTAGCTCCACTACACCAAAGGATCTAGAGGCAGCAGCCTATCTCCTCTCTATTGGTGCCAATCTCAATATTGTTTCGGATTTCATA
>JACRGM010000139.1 GCA_016212345.1 Nitrospinota bacterium | reverse complement strand
CCCTGCGATGACCAAGGAAAAACAACGGATTATTACAGGTAGTGGATATGAGATTGTCCCTGTAGTTCATATAAGTAAATTCCATTGCCTTGGAGAATTTATTGAAAACTTTAAGGTTCTTGCCCACACACTGCCATTTGGGACTTATGTAGATGGTCTATTGGGTATGGATTTTATGAATCAATTTAAAATAGAGATAAAGATCGGTCAAGGTGAGATAGTTATTAGTTAATAGTTAATATTATGTTGCCATACTAATCTGAGAATGTAAAGAAAAAAGATGTTCTATAGCCCTAGGGATAAGGGTTATTTCTCTTTCCTTTTCTCCAATTATTACCAATCTTATATCTAATCGATTTATTGGAAGTAGGGGATGTATCTTCTCTGCCCACTCTATAACAGTTACACCATCATCATAGAAGTACCCCTCAAGATTCAATTCCTCTATCTCGCTCAGATCATTAATACGGAAAAGATCGAAATGGAAAATCGGAACCTTTCCAACATATTGATTCATTAAAGTATAGCCTGGACTTCTCACATATTCTTCATCACTACCACCTAATCCTCTCACAATCCCCTGTATAAGACAGGTCTTCCCTGACCCAAAATCACCAAAGAGTGATACAACATCAGGGGGCTTTAATAATGCCCCTATCCCCTTCCCCAGTGATACTGTTGCTTCAGGCCCCCTGGATATTACAATTATCTCTTTCACCTTTCACCTTTCGTATTGCCTCTGGGATTGAGGAAAGGATGTCACCAGCCATAAGAGACATTTGACCAAGATGTGTAGAGGCAATATCTCCTGCTAATCCATGTAGATATACAGCACATCTTAATGCATTACTTGAAGATAATTTCTGCGAGATAAGACTCGCAATCATCCCAGATAAGACATCCCCAGCGCCTGCTGTGGCCATGCCTGGATTACCAGTAGGATTTATATACATCTCCCCCTCGGGCTCAGCAATCACAGTCCTTGAGCCTTTAATGGCAAGATAGATATTGTATCTATAAGCCAGATTCTGAGCTAATTCAAGACGATTATCCTTCAGCTCTTTAACTGAAATACCAATAAGTCTTGCCATCTCACCTGGATGCGGTGTCATAATTATAGGGATAGAGAGATCTTTTAGAAGCTCAAGATAGGCCTTTAAGCCATTTATACCATCAGCATCAATAACAATAGGAGAATTAACAGCCCTCAATAGTTCTCCTAAAAGCATAACAGTTCTCGGATGGGTTGAGAGACCGGGTCCTATCAACAGGACATCCTTCCTCTCAAGTGAATCAAGTATCTTATCCTTTGCAGAGAGATCAATTGTCCCTTCATTTGTCTGGGGAAGTGGCAATGTCATAACCTCAGGAATCCCTACTTCTACTGCTAAATTCATACCCTCAGGTAATGCTAATGTAACCAAACCTGCCCCTATCTTAAGGGCTGACAAACTTGCCAGTGCTGATGCTCCACCCTTGCCAATCGATCCTGCAACCACTAATACATGACCATAGTTACCTTTATGTGAATCAGGGTCCCTTGGATGTAAGAGAGATCTTATATCCTCCTCCTCTATAAGATTTACCCTCACTCCATCACCAAGTCTTTTGGGAATACTTATGTCAACGACCTCAAGCCTTCCCACATATTTAGCACCAGGATAGAGGAGATGCCCCCTCTTTGGGAATCCAAAGGTGACTGTAATATCAGCCTTTATATGTTCCCCAATAATCTCTCCTACATCAGAACTAAGCCCAGAAGGGATATCTACAGAGAGAGTTAATCTTCCCAAATTATTAAGAAAGGATATTATATCCTTATAATACCCTTTTACCGGGGAATTAAGACCTGTTCCTAATATTGCATCTACAATGATATTACAATGTAATATCTCCTTCTTGTATGATTCAAACTCCTCAAGGGAATCTATTTCAACGACCCTGATCCCCATCTCTGTAACAATTCTCATATTAGTCTTTGCATCACCAGACACAACCTCCTTCTTAGCCAACAAAAAGAGGGTGGTATTTATTCCTTTGTTAACAAGGTGTCGAGCGATAACCATCCCATCCCCACCATTATTCCCCTTTCCAGCAAATATCCCAATCCTTCTATTTGATATATCTTTATACCTTTCTAACAATACCCTGACGACCTGGATACCAGCATTTTCCATAAGCACAATACCCGGTATCCCTAGGTCTTCTATAGTCTTTCTATCAATCTCTTGCATCTCTTCAGCAGTCACTACCTTTATCATATCTACCTCTTTTTTTCATAGGAAAGATCATTCGTTATATGGTGAACTCTTACGATCATTCATTATCAGTTCATCTTCTTTCTCATTTGGGAGGAATTCTCCTTTGGAAGATAGTAAATCTCCAAGTAGAGTCTCCTCAGATGAGGGCCATTTTAAGAAATCCTCCTCTTTGATTATATCTATCTTCTTTCTCTCTTCTAAATCTTTAGGACCTTCATGCCCTTCATCAACCTTGGAGAGTAGTGAGAAAAGCATACTATCAACCTCGTGTGATATCTCTATGGCAGAGGTTATTCTTGACAATATCTTTTTATATTCCTCTATCAGTATCTCTTCTCCCCTTATAGATGCATCAATTTCCTCTTTTTTCCTCTTTGTATCCTCTGTAAAAAGAGAATAGTTTTTTTGAAGCAAGGCACGCTGCATCTCCCCTTTCTCCATCTTTTGACGAATCTCAGTATCAATCTTTTTCAATCTATTCTTCTCTTTTTCAATATCTGATAATTCTGAATCTAGCCTGTTAAACAGTCTATTTAATCCATCCATAAAATCATTTCTTCTCTTCTCTAATACCTCCCTCTCTGACTGATTTAATGATGTTTGTAAGTTCTTATCTGTCTTGTGATAAAAAATATCAGAGAATATTTCATTTCTTTCCCTTTCTTGATCAGAGAGAAGATGGAAGGATTTCCCTTCCAATACTTCCTTATATTTCTCTTTTAACCATCTCTCTTTATCCCCAATCTCTTTAAGACTTTCCTCTATATTTTTTATATTCTTCTCATATGTCTCCATGTTACTTGTAATCTTTTTCAGCTTTTCGAAGGTATCAAATCTGTTTTGCGTGGATTCATTAATCCTTTTCTCTATAGTCTCTCTATTCTTCTTTTTATATGTCAATATCTTGTTAAAGGTATCTACAATCCTCTGTAATTCGCTTATTGCCTTCTCTTCCTCCTTCTTTAATTCTATTACCTCAGAATCTAGATCATACCTCTTTTCTGTTATCTCTTCCTCTCTCATGGATAAATTCCTCCTTCCTCTGAAAATACCTTTGCAATTATTTAAATGCCGAAGGGGGGATTCGAACCCCCACAACCTTGCGGATACTAGACCCTGAATCTAGCGCGTCTACCAATTCCGCCACTTCGGCATATCAATAAGACATCTAACTCTCTATCCAATTAATCAATCCCACCCTGTATCTCTTTTATAGTTATATTATCCTTGAAAATAAAGAATAACCCAAGTATTATTACTGTTCCCATCTGTACAAACCATGAAATTATGCCGAATCCTGCGGCTATGGGCTCAGATACATTATAGATATTATGTAACCCCACGACGCATGCTGCATGATATGGCCCTATAAAACCAGGGGTGGGAAGAAGGGCTATAAATATGCATATAATTACTACTAATGTTATTAACGATATCAATGGGAGATGACTTAGATCCATGGCAAGGTATAATGGATAATAACTTATTGTGATTACTATCCACATCCCTATTGATAAAATCAATACAATTATAAGCCCTTTGAGATCTTTTAATATCTTTAATCCTTCTGTAAAGGAGTCTATAAACCTTATGATCTTGAATCTGATCCCTTCTGATAGAGGTTTTATTAATAATCTTATAAATCTCATTAACTGGGGGTTATAATAAAGGATGAGATAAGAGAAGAGAATGATTAAGAAACATAACCCAACACTTAGCCATCCAAATTTCATTATAAGTCTTCTATTTTCTACACTTAAATTTGCAAGATTATCTGACCCAAATAGGAGTACCCCACCTAACATTAATAATATAAGGATCATATCAAAGAGTCTCTCTATAAATATTGTGGCAAAGGATGCACTAAATTTAATATTCTCTCTTTTGCCTAGGAGATATGCACGAATCAATTCCCCTGCCCGAGCAGGAAGCATATTACCCATAAACCCGATCATTAGAGGTGAGAAGAGATTAGATATGTTGACCTCTTTTATTGCTCTAATCAGGTAACTCCACCTAATGGCCCTTATAATAAAACTTAATGTTATTAAGAGTAAGGCGAAGACTATATAGATATAATGTATCGTGGATAATGCATCTTTTAATTTTAAAAATGAGACATCTTTGAATGTATAATAAAGAGCCCCTATACTTAGAAATAGACCTATTAAAAGATCCCTCTTTTTTGAGAATATCATTCCTCTGAAAATACCCCCTCAATACCCAGCCTCCCCCGCCCCATCAATTTTCATTCTCCTTTTTCTTGACATCTCTGCATGGAATGTCTCTTCAAGATATCTTTTGCCCTCTCTATATCCAATCCTATCTGTTCCACTAATTCTTGAGCAGAATTAAAGGCAATCTCCTCCCTGATCCGTCCAATAAAGGAGATTTCAATCTCTTTGCCATATATATCTTTATTAAAATCAAATATATGGGCCTCCACACTTAAGGAATCCCTGTTAAAGGTTGGGTTAAATCCTACATTGACAATACCATCATAAGATAGCTCTTTATATATAACCTTAACACCATATACCCCTGTATGTGGGATTAATTCATGGTGGATATCTATATTTGCAGTGGGATAACCTATAACCTTCCCCTTTTTATAGCCATCAATTATCTTCCCCTTGATAGAATAGGCCCTTCCAAGAAACAACGATGCCTGTTCAACCTTTCCATCCTCAATCAAGTCCCGGATCAATGAACTGCTTACCAGATTCCTATCTATCTTTACAGGATCAACCACATTTACCTTGAAACCAAACTCATTTCCCATTTTCTTAAGATATGCGATGGTCCCCTCTCTCCCCCTTCCAAATGTATAATCATACCCCACAAAGATCTCCTTGACCTCTATCCTCTTATAAAGGATATTCTCTGCAAACTCCCTTGGGTGTTGATCCGCGAACCTCTTATTAAAGTCCGCACATATCACCATGTCTATCCCTGCCTCCTGTATAAGTTCCATCTTCTTATGGAAGGAAGTAAGGAGGGGAGGACATCTATCAGGGGCGACTATCTTTAAGGGATGAGGTTCAAATGTAAATACCACACTAGTTCCATCTATCTCTTTAGATCGCAGGATTACATTTTTGAAGATAGTCTGATGTCCCACATGGACACCATCAAAATTTCCTAGTGTCAGAACCGGATTCTTTATCTCTTCTCTTATATTTCTTGATCCTCTGATTATCTTCATAGAATATATAACAACCCCTTAACCTTAACCCCCTTTATTAAGGGGGAATAACATCTATCTTTCATTTATAACTCTACTAAATCTCTATATTACTGTCAAGCAGAAATAAGGCTTGACGGATTTAAGGAGATGGTGTATTTATAAGATAGTGTATATTAAAAATTTATATAGATTTTCAGATAATAAATTACACAAGGCTAGAGGGAGAAATCCGAGTAAGGCGTACTGAGTGGTACGCCGTCGAGGATTTCGACTGATAACGCCGTGTAATTTGTTATATGGAAATCTATAGCAAGGGATATGATTTATAATGGTAGAAAACATAAAGTGGTTAGGACATGCAACATTCAGGATAACAGGTGAGAAGAAGATATATATCGATCCGTGGAAGATCAAGGATAAGGATGAGGCTGATATTATTCTCATCAGTCATTCACACTATGATCATCTTTCAGTACCTGATGTGGAAAAGGTTCAAGGAGATAATAGTGTAATAATTACTACAACAGATAGTGTATCCAAGCTATCAGGGAAGATAAGGACACTTCTACCCAGAGAGAAGGTAGAGGTTGATGGGGTAATAATCGAGGGTGTCTCTTCCTATAATGTAAACAAGAAATTCCATCCAAAGTCTAACAATTGGCTCGGCTTTATAATCAATATCAATAAGAAAAGGATATACTATGCTGGTGATACAGATTATATACCTGAGATGAGGGATCTAATGGATATTGATATTGCCCTCCTCCCTGTTGGGGGGACATATACTATGACAGGTGAGGAGGCAGCTAATGCAGCAAATGTTTTTAAACCGAGGTTAGCAATCCCGTCTCACTGGGGAGACATTGTTGGTTCAAGAAAGGATGCAGAGAGTTTTAAAAGGTTATTTAAAGGAGAGACAGAGATACTGTAGATTTTCAGATAATAAATTACACAAGGCTAGAGGGAGAAATCCGAGTAAGGCGTACTGAGCGGTACGCCGTCGAGGATTTCGACTGATAACGCCGTGTAATTTGTTATATGGAAATCTATATAGAGATTATGGATTACAAAGAGACATTAAATCTACCAAAGACCGATTTCCCTATGAAGGCGAATCTTCCTTCAAAGGAGCCTGAGATATTGAAGATATGGGAAAGGGATGATATATATAGGAGGATCAGAGAGAGGTTTGCCGATTCTCCAAAATATATCCTCCATGATGGTCCTCCCTATGCCAATGGACATATCCATATAGGGACTGCCCTAAATAAGATACTCAAGGATATAGTTGTTAAGATAAAGACAATGGAGGGGTATAATGCCCTCTATGTCCCGGGGTGGGACTGTCATGGACTCCCTATAGAGCATAATGTAGACAAGGAGCTTGGGTCCAGAAAGAGTAAGATGAGCAAGCTGGAGATAAGGAGGTTATGCAGAGAGTATGCTGAGAGGTTTGTAAAGATACAGAGAGATGAGTTTAAGAGACTAGGGGTATTTGGAGATTGGGAGAGACCATATCTTACTATGGATCCTTCCTATGAGGCTATAATTATACGAGAGATGGGGAGATTCTTTGGGAATGGAGGTGTATATAGGGGATTAAAGCCCGTCCGCTGGTGCCACCATTGCAAAACAGCCCTGGCCGAGGCAGAGGTTGAATACGAAGATCATGAGTCCCCTTCTATATATGTGAAGTTTGAGATTATAGAGATCCCTCAAGAGATAAGAGAGAGAGGATATTTTAAGGAATTCCCGAAGGGAGTCCATGACAGTCCCACCCCGGGACGAAGACATCATTACCTTATCATCTGGACAACCACTCCATGGACATTACCAGCAAATCTGGCAATAGCTCTTCATCCAGAGGTTATGTATAGTGAGGTAAAGGTAAATATGGGGGGTGGTGGGGAAGAGGTCTGGGTTATGGCCAATCCACTTATGAAGGATTGCATGGCGAAATTTGGATTTAAGAAAGATGAAGATTACGACGGAAAAGCTAGCGACTGTAAATTTTGGAAACATGGATGTTATTATAATATTAATACACACAAAGGCAGGGATTTAGAAGGGATAATTTACAAGCATCCTTTTATAGATAGGTTTTCAAGGGTTATTCTTGGTGAACATATAACTACAGAGACTGGGACAGGTTGTGTTCATACTGCACCTGGACATGGTGAGGAAGACTATGAGATTGGGCTGAAATATGGTCTTGATATTTATAATCCTGTTGATGAGTCAGGGAGATTTCTACCTGAGGTAGAGCACTTTGGTGGGATGGATGTATTTGAGGCGAATAAGGCTATTATTAGAAGATTAAAGGATGATGGGTATCTGATAAAAGAAGAGAAGATAATCCATTCTTATCCAAATTGTTGGAGGTGTAAGAATCCGATTATATTAAGGGCAACATCTCAGTGGTTTATATCCATGACGAAGAATGATCTAAGGGGGAAGGCCTTGAGGGAATTAAGGAAGGTTGAGTGGGTGCCTAGATGGGGAGAGGATCGTATATATGGAATGATAGAAAAGAGGCCGGATTGGTGTATCTCTCGCCAAAGGGCATGGGGTGTTCCTATTATAGCATTTTACTGCCGGTCATGTGGTGAAGTGTTATCATCAAAAGAGATTACAGATTATGTAGCCGATATGGTAGAAAAGTATGGATCAGATATATGGTTTGAGAAAGAATCGGATGATATACTTCCTTCAGGGACTCGGTGTAGTAGATGCCATAAAACCGATTTTGATAAAGAGGATGACATACTTGATGTATGGTTCGAGTCTGGGGTAAGTCATGCTGCTCTCCTTGAGAGGAACAAGGATATGGTATGGCCTGCTGATATGTATCTGGAGGGGAGTGACCAATATAGGGGATGGTTTAATAGCTCCCTCCTTATATCAGTTGGTACACGGGAAAAGGCACCATTTAAAACGGTGTTGACCCACGGATATGTAGTTGATGGCCATGGGAAAAAGATGTCTAAGTCAATGGGGAATGTTATTGCCCCCCAGGAGGTGATAGATAAATATGGTGCAGAGTTGTTGAGGCTATGGGTCTCTTCTGAGAATTATAGGGAGGATATACGGATCTCAGGGGAGATATTAAGTCACCTGACAGAGGCATATAAAAAGATTAGAAATACATTAAGGTTTATGCTAGGCAACTTATACGATTATAATCCTACAATCAATAAAATAGGATATAATGATCTCTTCGAGATAGACAGGCTAATACTCCACAGATTACAAGTATTAATAAGACTAATAAGAGAGGCTTATAATAAATATGAGTATCATCTGGTATTCCATATTCTGAATAACTTCTGTGCTGTGGATCTAAGTCCCTTTTATCTGGATATACTTAAGGATAGACTATATGTGATGGGACCAAAATCAAAGGAACGTCTATCAGCCCAAACCACAATACATGAAATATTGATGGCAATAGTAAGATTGATGGCGCCTATCCTCTCCTTTACTGCCGAGGAGGTATGGGGTTATCTTCCAGAAGCAAGTGTATCAGAGTTGAGTGTACATCTTAGTCAATTCCCTTCTGAGAATGAAGATTATATAGATGAACGATTGAAGGAGAGATGGGATAAGATCATCTCAGTAAGGAGGGAGGTATTAAAGTCGCTTGAGATTGCCAGGGCAGAGAAGATGATTGGCTCTTCTATAGAAGCACGGGTGGATATCTATTCGCCAAATAGTATCAGAGAGCTACTCAAGGATTATAGAGATCAATTGAGCACCATCTTTATTGTCTCTGAGACAGTTCTTAATGATGGAGATATCAATGAGACCTCTCGAAATGTCTTTAAAAGTAATGAGATCGAAGGTCTTAACATATTGATATCACATGCTGATGGAAGAAAATGTGAGAGGTGCTGGATGTACAGTGAAACAGTAGGGACTGATAGCAGTCATCCTACAGTATGTAATAGGTGTGTGTCTGTATTAAGCCAATTAAAGGTGAGTGCCTAAAACTTGAGGAGAGGTATTGGATAGAAGATATCAAAGATTATTTATCATTGGCATTATTATAGTCGTGATAGATCAATCCACTAAATTATATATAGCAAAGACTCTACCTCTACATCAATCAATCGAGGTCATCAAAGGATACTTTGACATAATCCATATCAGGAATCGTGGGGCAGCATTTGGGCTATTTTCCGGGATGGGGGGTACCTTTGTAACGATATTTTTTATAATTATCTCTTTAATTGCAATCTCTGTAATCTTATTCTCTTTCACACAGATTGAAAGAGATAATTATCTTGCCCATGGTGGGTTATTTCTTATCTTGGGAGGAGCTGTAGGAAATCTTATAGACAGGATATGGCATGGTGAGGTCGTAGACTTTCTCGATCTCTATTGGCATGACTATCACTGGCCTGCATTTAATATCGCTGACGCCTTTATCACTGTAGGTGTGGGGATATTGATCTGGGATATGGTAATAGCTAGCCGTAGAGGAGGCTGTCAAGAGAGGTCATAAAGGTATTTTCAGATTTCAGAGGAAAAAGGTATTTTCAGAGGAAACATTCATGCCGACAAGTCGGCACAAAGGAGCATGAAAATACACACCCCTTAATCCCCTCTTTTTAGAGGGGAAACTTTAGAACTCCCCTCTATTAAGAGGGGTTGGGGGTGTGTTATAAAGGTATTTTCAGAGGAAAGGAAGATAGCAGTTGCACCCAATTCTTTTTAGCATAGGGGGTATCAATATATATACCTATGGTGTATTTATTGCCTCGGCATTCTTTTTAGGTATAGGATTGGCTGTTAAGGAGGCAAAAAGAGAAGGTATAGATCCACAGAAGATAGTTGACATTAGTTTCTATCTCCTTGTTGCAGCTATTATAGGGTCAAGGATATTCTATGTTATCATTAATATGAGGTATTTTATAGGGAATCCCGTTGAGATAATAAAGATATGGGAAGGGGGATTAGTCTTTTATGGTGGTTTTATCTTTGCGATAATCGTGGCCATATATCTTTTTAAAAAGAATAATATGCCGATTTGGAAGACCGCTGATCTCTTTGCACCTTCTATCCCTATTGGCCAGATGGTCGGAAGGTTAGGGTGTTTCTTTGCAGGATGCTGTTATGGCAAACCTACTACTCTTCCATGGGGTGTAACCTTTTCTGAGCCAGGATCCCTCGCTATATTAAATGTGCCCCTCCATCCCACCCAACTCTATTCATCCTTGAATGGACTTATAATCTTTTTTATATTAATAATTATACGAAGGTATAAGAGATTTGATGGACAGTTGATATGGACATATCTGCTTCTCTACCCTATAGGAAGATTCATAATAGAGTTTTTTCGGAATGATGCTGAGAGGGGATTCTTTTTGGATACCTCGCTCTCCACATCCCAAGTTATAAGTGTAATACTATTCATAATAGCTATTATAATGCTGATTAGGTTAAAGGGAGCTAGGAGTTAGGAGGAAGGAGGAAGGGATTCAGAAAGTCTAAAGTCCAGTGTCTAAATCGAAGTTAAGATAATGGAAAAGACAAAAGATGTAAAACAATATATTGTATCATCTATTGATTCTAATGATCGTTTGGACCTCTATCTTGCAAAAAAGAGGTTTGGTATATCTAGGACCCAGATTCAGAGGCTTATCACTGAGGGGAAGATAACTGTAAACAGAGGTATTGTCAAAACGAATTATAATCTAAAAGGTGGGGATAGTATCTTAATAACAATACCCCAAACTAAACCCTTATCTATAGAACCAGAGAATATCCCACTTGATATAGTTTACGAGGATGATTCTGTAATAGTTGTAAACAAACAGGCTGGCTTGGTTGTTCACCCTAGTGTCGGAAATTGTACAGGGACAATGGTGAATGCCCTCTTATATCATTGCAAGAATTTGTCAGGGATTGGTGGAACAGAAAGACCTGGTATCGTACATAGGCTCGACAAGGATACCTCTGGCCTCCTTATGGTAGCAAAGGATGATCTTACTCATCAAGGACTGTCGAAACAGTTGAAGGAAAGGACAATCATAAGGGGCTATACTGCTATTGTAAAAGGGGTCTTGAAGGATGAAATTGGAAATATAGAGACCAATATTGGGAGACACATAACTGACCGTAAAAAGATGTCTGTTACTATGCAAAAGGGGAAAAGAGCGGTTACTGAATTTCGGGTAATAGAGAGATTGAAGGATCATACCTTACTCGAACTAAGATTAAAGACAGGACGTACGCATCAGATAAGGGTACACCTCTCCCATATTGGATATCCTGTTTTAGGTGACAAGATCTATGGGAGGAATAAAAGGTATAGTAAATATCAAGTCCCAGCAAAACGGCAGGCCTTACATGCCCATCTACTAGGCTTTGTCCATCCAAAGACAGGGATATACATGGAATTTAATGCCCCTCTTCCTGAGGATATAAAAAGGATATTAGGGGCATTGAGGAATAATAATTAATGCATATCAAATCAAGTCGAAATATCTTTCTTATAGTACTTGCCATTTCGGGGCTTATAGCCCTTAACTATCTTACTTCATCATCACCTCCGAGGAAGATGGTATCCAAGGCTATAGTAGAAGAACAGGCAAATTTAAAGGAGGAGATCACCGACATTAGAAGAACAGCTCAAACCTTTTCTGTTGTAGCCAAGGCTGTTAAACCTGCTGTGGTCCATATAAGTACCCAACAGACATTAGTTACTCAAAGGAATTTCAACCCTCTGGAGGAATTCTTTTTCGGAACACCTCGGCGAAGGGAGTTTGTACGACAGAGTTTGGGTTCAGGGGTTATTGTAAGTCAGCAAGGCTATGTCCTTACAAATAACCATGTAGTAGCCAATGCTGATAAGATTAAGGTCACCCTTGCTGATAAGAAAGAATTTAATGCTAAGGTTGTTGGTAGTGATCCAAAGACAGATGTAGCAGTTATCAAGATCGATGATAGTGATCTTCCAATAGCTAAACTAGGAGATTCAGATAAGCTTGAAGTAGGGGACTGGGTTATTGCCATAGGTACACCCTTTGGGTTGGCACAAACTGTAACTGTGGGTATTATCAGTGCCAAAGGACGTGCTAATGTAGGGATTGCTGACTATGAAGACTTTCTACAGACTGATGCTGCCATTAACCCTGGTAACAGTGGTGGCCCATTAGTTAGCCTAGATGGGACTGTGATTGGTATTAATACAGCTATCTTCTCCCAAAGCGGTGGTTATCAGGGAATCGGTTTTGCTATTCCTATTAATATGGCAAAAGAAGTGATGTATGAGTTGATTGAGAAAGGTGAAGTAGTACGTGGGTGGTTAGGGGTTGTTATTCAACCAGTAACTCAGGAGATTGCCGAGCATTTTAAGCTAAAAGGTATTCAAGGGGCACTTATTGCAGAGGCAACGGAAAGAGGACCAGCCTATAAGGGGGGTCTGAGACAGGGGGATATTATCCTAGAGTACAATGACAAAGAGATCAAAGATCCTAATCAACTCCGTAATCTTGTTGCAGGTACACCTGTGGGGAAAAAGGTGAAGATACTAGTTTTTCGTTTTGGAAGTAATGAAGAGTTTGAGGTAGGGATAGAAGAGGAACCAATATCATAGCAGTGAGGTGATATCTTATCTTGTTAGAAGATCGTTTAGAAAAGGTTCAAGAGAGGATATCTTCTCTCCAACTTGATGCCTTCTTGATACTCAATTATGAAAATATTCGATATCTAACCGGTTTCACGGGTTCAGCCTCTGCAATTCTTATAACCCAAAAGGGGTCATTCTTTTTGACAGACTTTAGGTATCGTACTCAGGCAGAGGGAGAGGTAAAGGGATTTGAGATAAAGGAGTATAAAAAACAGAAGAAAGGTATTATAGATCATCTAAGCTCTCTATGGCTTAAGAGGGTTGGCTTTGAATCACTGCATATCAGTTATGCCTTTTTTGATGCCCTGAAAAAGGGATTAAATGGTGTAGAACTCATACCATGTGTCAATATAGTAGAGGATATAAGGGTTATAAAAGAACCCTCTGAGATAGAGTATATAAAAAAGGGGGGTCAGATTATTGAGAAGGTCTTCCTGAGGATAAATGATATAGTTAAGAGAGGATTAAAGGAAAAGGAGATATGTGCAGAGATAGGGTATCAACTCAGAAAGGGAGATTCAGAAGGAGAGCCTTTTGATCTAATAGTTACCTCAGGAGAGAGATCTGCCCTTCCTCATGGGAGGGCTGGAGATAAGGTTATCTCAGATGGTGATTTGATAATACTTGACCTGGGTGCTAAATATATGGGATATAATTCTGATATAACTCGGACAGTTGTAGTTGGTAAGCCACACAAAAGAGAGGAAGATATATATAAACTTGTAAGACTTGCCCAGAGCAGGGCAATAGAGTCAATCAGCCCTGGGATCATGGCTAAAGAGATCGATGCCATGACCCGTAATATTATCTCAGAGGGAGGTTATGGTGATAACTTTGGACATGGGACAGGTCATGGAGTTGGACTTGCTGTCCATGAATCTCCTAAAATTGCATGGGATGAGGAGGTTATTATTGAAAAAGGTATGGTCTTTACTATCGAACCTGGTATATATATACCCGGATGGGGAGGTATAAGGATAGAGGATATGGTCGTGGTTACTGTTGATGGTTGTGAGGTATTAACATCAGGTATAAATAGGGAATTCATGGTGATTTAAAAGGAAGTATAGATGGATATAAAACAACTGAAGATATTAGTAAATTTTTTTGAGAAGAATAAGATATTATCAGAGCTGGAGATTGAGGAATCAGGTGTAAGGATTAAACTAAAAAGGAGTGAGCCAGGGGTAGATTTCCCTCCCACAAAAGAGGTTATAGCCTTAACAAAGAGACCTTCTATAAAGGATGATCGAGATAAGAATCTGGTGATAATCGAGTCCCCCATGGTGGGTACATTTTATATGGCCCCTTCTCCTGGGGTAGATCCTTATGTAAAGGTAGGTGATATTGTTAAAAAGGGACAGATACTCTGTATCATTGAGGCCATGAAACTGATGAATGAGATTGAATCAGAGTTAAATGGGAAGATCGTATCTATTTTAGTTGAGGATGGTAACCCAGTAGAGTATGGGGAGCCTCTTTTTTACATTGAGCCCCTATAGATCTTCAGAGGAAACCCTATTCCTAACTATATGAGGGGGCTATTTTCAGAGGAAGGAATGTTTAAGAAGATACTTATTGCTAATCGTGGAGAGATAGCCCTAAGGATAATACGGGCATGCAAGGAACTTAGGATTAAGACGGTTGCAGTACATTCTAAATGTGATGTCAATTCTTTACATGTCAGATTTGCTGATGAGACAGTATGTATTGGGCCGGTTGATAGTTCGAGGACATACCTGAATATCCCTAGTATCATTAGTGCAGCAGAGATTACAGGTTCAGATGCCATACATCCTGGATACGGTTTTCTGGCAGAGAATCCTGATTTTGCTGATATCTGCAATAAATGCGGTATAAAATTTATTGGGCCATCAGCAGAGAATATCAGACTGTTGGGAGATAAGGCCAAGGCACGGGATATATTGAGACGAGTAGGGATTCCTGTACTCCCTGGAAGCATTGAGAAGGTAAGGAGACATGAGGAGGCAAGGGAGATTGCCAATGAGATAGGTTATCCTCTAATGATTAAGTCCTCTGCTGGTGGTGGTGGTAGAGGCATTAAGATTGTAAGGAAAGAGGAAGACTTAAAGGATTCATTTATAATGGCTCAGTCTGAAGCGGGTACTAGCTTCGGTAATTCCCAATTATATATTGAAAAGTATATGGAAAGGCCAAAGCATATAGAGATCCAGATATTGTGTGATGATTGGGGTAATATGGTTCAACTTGGCGAGAGGGATTGTTCTATACAGAGGAGGTATCAGAAGTTATTGGAGGAGTCACCTGCTGTTATTATAAGCCCAAAATTGCGTAAGGAGATCGGAGATACAGCGATCAGGATTGCTAAAGAGGTAGGCTATAACAGTGTTGGGACTATAGAGTTCCTTGTATGCGGAGATAATTACTATTTTATGGAGGTCAATACAAGGATACAGGTAGAACACCCTGTCACAGAGATGATAACAGGGATAGACCTAATAAAGGAACAGATAAGGATATCTGCTGGGGAGAGATTAGGATTAACCCAGAAGGATATAAGATTTTGGGGGCATAGTATTGAGTGCAGGATAAATGCTGAGGATCCAGACAGATTTATCCCATCTCCGGGGAGGATAACCGCCCTTAATCTTCCAAGTGGACCAGGTATAAGGGTTGATACTGCTATTTACTGTGATTATTATATCCTTCCCTATTATGACTCATTGATAGCAAAACTGATTGTTCATGGTAAAGACAGGGGTGAGGCCTTGATGAAGATGAAGTGGGCACTAGAGGAATTCCATGTTGAGGGAATAAAGACCACTATCCCCTTTTACAAAAGGTTATTAAGGGATAATGATTTTATTAAAGGGGAATTTTATACAGATTTTTTGGAGAGGTATAATAAAAAATAATGTGGTCTCTAAAATGTGGTCTCTAAAAAGATCAGTTCTATAAAGGTAGGTGTTCTCGGATGAATATCTATAAAAACTATATTAATGGGGAATGGGTCGATTCGGTCTCAGGAGAGGTATTTGAGAATAGAAACCCAGCTCACAAGGAAGAGGTAATTGGGGTTTTTCAGAGGTCAGTTGCTGAAGATGTTGAGAGAGGGATTGTATCGGCATCTGAGGCAGGAGAGGGCTGGAAAAAGAGACCCGCACCAAAACGTGCAGAGATCCTATTTAAGGTTGGAGAGACCCTATTAAAAAGGAAGAAGGAGTTGGCATGGGATATGACAAGAGAGATGGGTAAGGTACTTAAAGAGAGCATAGGGGATGTCCAGGAGGCAATAGATATGACATACTATATTGCAGGAGAAGGGAGAAGACTTTTGGGAGAAACTACCCCTTCTGAGCTCCCTGATAAGTTTTGTATGAGTATCCGTATCCCTGTAGGTATAGTTGGGGCAATTACCCCCTGGAATTTTCCTATGGCAATCCCATCATGGAAGCTGATCCCTGCTATTATGGCTGGGAATACAGTTGTCTTTAAACCTGCCACAGACACCCCCCTCTCTGCTGTCAATTTTATAAAGATATTTGAAGAGTGTGGTCTCCCTCGAGGTGTATTAAATCTCATTACAGGGTCGGGCAAGGATGTAGGTGAACCATTGATCACACACAAAGATGTCAAGCTGATCTCCTTTACTGGCTCTACAGAGGTAGGGCAGGGTGTTGCCTCTCTCTGTGCTAAGGATATGAAGAGATATTCCCTTGAGATGGGAGGGAAGAATGCCATAATCGTTATGGACGATGCAGACATTGATCTGGCTGTAGAAGGTGCGGTATGGGGTGCCTTTGGGACAACAGGTCAAAGGTGTACTGCTGCAAGTAGACTGGTGGTACATAAAGATGTGGTTAAAAGATTTACCAAGAAGCTCATATCAAAGACCGAGGCACTCCAACTCGGTGATGGCCTAATCGAATCCACAGATGTTGGACCTGTAATAAATGAGAATCAATTGAACAAGATCCATGAATATACAAGGATTGGGATAGATGAAGGGGCAAAGCTCCTTACAGGTGGGGAGATATACAAAGAAGGGGATTGTGCTGATGGATATTTCTATAAACCAACTATCTTTACCGATGTAGAGAGGGATATGCGTATAGCTAGAGAGGAAATATTTGGTCCCACTGTTGTTATAATTACCATAGGGAGTTTAGAAGAGGCAATAGATGTAGTAAACGATACTGAGTATGGTCTGTCATCAGCGATTTATACACAGGATATCAATAAGGCATTTATTGCCATGCGAGATATATATACGGGTATTACATATATAAATTCCTCCACCATTGGGGCCGAGATACACCTACCATTTGGCGGGACAAAGGGTACAGGGAATGGTCATCGTGAAGCAGGTACCACCGCCCTTGATATCTTTACTGAATGGAAGACCATCTATGTGGACTTCAGTGGAAAACTACAAAAGGCACAGATGATTGATGAGTGGTAAAAATGTCTTGACATGTACGGTTATATAGATTTTCAGATAATAAATTACACAAGGCTAGAGGGAGAAATCCGCGTAAGGCGTACTGAGTGGTACGCCGTCGAGGATTTCGACTGATAACGCCGTGTAATTTGTTATATGGAAATCTATAGATATTCAGGGCAGGC
Source organism: Nitrospinota bacterium (assembly GCA_016212345.1). GTDB lineage: Bacteria > Nitrospinota > Nitrospinia > SZUA-224 > SZUA-224 > SZUA-224. The sequence continues at coordinate 1,306 of JACRGM010000139.1, read as the reverse complement.
ACATTGGCCTGCCCCTACATAATCTTTTATAATCTGTTAATCTCTATCTTCTTCGTCTTTGCCTCTTCCTTTTTTGGAATAGTGACCTTTAATATACCCTTCTCTAGTTTGGCCTTGATATTCTCATAGTCAGCGTATCTCGGTAATGTAAATGCCCTATTATATCCTCCGTAGCGAAGCTCCCTTCTGAAGAATTTCTTATCTTTCTTCTCATTCTCCTCACTCCTCTCTGCCTCTAAAGTAAGGAGACCATCCTTTACCTCTAATTTAATATCCTTCTCTTCTACTCCTGGGATATCTGCCTGAAGTGTAATCTCATTTTCATCTTCATATATATCCACAGAGGGCTCCCTATATGCACTAAACAGGTCGTCTACATACCTCTCAATCCCAAAGAGGTCATCATCAAAGACCTTATCAAACAAGGTTGGCATTTCTTTTGTTGGATTCCATTTTACCAGTCTCATTGTCATTTCCTCCTTTTTGTTTAGATGTTAATCCTTCTTAATACCTGATGATCCGGATCATTTACTGTGTAACCTTTTTAATCTTTTTATAAGATGGATTTTTAAAATGTCAAGGTTTATAGATAAAATTTAATCCACTTCTACCTTCTTCTCAAACCGGCCATACCGGAGTGCCAGGGCTGGCAATACAAGGAGATTGAGGGCAGTCGAGGTTACAAGACCGCCGAGGATTACCATTGCCATTGGACCTTCTATCTCACGACCAGGCGCTCCGCTGCCAATGGCTAATGGAAGCAGTCCTAATGCGGTAACCAATGCGGTCATGAGAATCGGTGCAAGCCGTTCTGATGCGCCACGGATAGCAGCTTCAAGTCCCCATTTTATCTCTTCAACAGAGACCAGATGGTTATAATGCGAAATCATCATAACGGAATTACGCAGGGTAATCCCAAAAACTGTTATAAAGCCCACCAGTGAACCCATAGAGAGCCATCCGCCTGAAACAAACACAGCGAGAACTCCGCCAACCAACGCAAAGGGTAAATTTATCAACACCAATAGCAAATTGCGAGTATTTCCAGTCACAATTGACAATAGCAGGATAATTCCAATACCTGCGAGTAACGAATGAATCAACAAATCACGTATGGACCGTGCCTGAGCCTCGGCAGCGCCTCTAAATTCCACATACATCCCGACTGGCAAAAAAACTCTGGAGCCGATTTCCTTTTTTGCCTGTGCGACAAAGGAATTGATATCTCGTCCTGCTACATTACAGGTTACTACCTGAAGCCGCCTGGCTTCCTGATGCAGCACCACATACTGCCCGGATGTTTCAT
>JACRGM010000141.1 GCA_016212345.1 Nitrospinota bacterium | reverse complement strand
TTTTTATCTACCTTATATGGAATTTCCTCTAATGGTTCTATCTTGCCTTCATGACAAATTCCTTGTATAGCTGTAATAGCCATAAAAATCACCTCCTAATGGATAATAACTTCCTCACCAATCTTGTTGTATTGGATTTAAGTATATTATACCCCAAAAATGAAACAAATATTCTAAGTTTTTCAAAGATACTTATTCTGTAAAAAAATGCGCTGTTTTGCATCCACTCGATCCTATGGTTAGGTAATAATGGATTTATCTCCTTTTTGCCTTTTTTATTTGAATATTGGTACACTTTCCTCAAAGTCTTAATTTGCCCAATCTGGAAAATTTTTCTTAATAAACTCTTTCACCTCTTTGAGATATTCTGGTTTTTGGCAATCATTTTTCCAGTCTTTTAAAACTACATCAAAATATTCACATGGAGCATCTACAGCCCAATCTTTATACTCGGATGTGGATTCCTTGTGAAATTTGTAAATACCTTTCAAAATACCCATACAGTGATATTTTGCCTGATTAAATAATGAAAGCTTTTGGCACTTTTTTAGTTCATTTAAAAATGGTTCTAAGGCTTCCTCAAACATTTCATAGGCCATATCACCTGGATCGATATATCCATCTCTCGTAGATCCAGAACGATCCCAGACCTCCTCTACCTCGATACCATTCAGTTCCCAATAGACCTCTTCAGCGACATCTTCAATATCTACATTGCCCAAATAATCAATTGCAAGCTGTTCAATTCTTTTAGCAATATTGGTATCCTCCTTAGCAAGGATTTTTAGGATAACAAAAGCATCATTAGGAGAAATGGTATCTAGAATATTCGCACTTTTATTTTTTTTTCTTGGCCTCATTTATATTTGCATCATAATTTCTTTAATTTAACGTTCTTTACTCTTATATCCTTTGCATTTGCATTAAATGAATCTTTCAATTAGAGTTAGTATATACTTTGTCCAAGAGTATTAATAATAACCCTAAACAAAGGAGGTATTCGGTAAAATTATTGGAACAGTTCTCAGAGAATTTGAATGCGGAGCCATTTTGCACAACTCGAACACAGGACTTCCGCTTTAAATCACGAACGCCCCCAGTTCGAATTGTGCAAAATGGCTCCGGTGGCAGGACTCGAACCTGCAACCCAGCGATTAACAGCCGCTTGCGCTGCCATTGCGCTACACCGGAGCGGTATCATGCAATGTCAAGGAAAATCTGCCCTGCGGGCAGAGACTTTAACAAGGACGATATAATTTCCTATGCCTATCAAGAAGGAGTAAAGTCAATTATAGGATAACGAAATTATAGAAAAAAGCAAGTAAAAAATCTTTATTAATTAGGCAGTGGAGGATTCATAGGTTGCAAGTCTGTTTAGTTCCTCCCATTTCCTATCAACATCCTCCTGGAGCATAGCTATTATATCCCTATTCTCTGGCTGGAAGAGGTGTTTAAATCGTCCTTGGGGTTTTAACCATTCCTCGATCGGGAGTTTCTTCTTAGGTTTATAATTAATCTTGTATCTACCGTTCTCTACCTCATAGAGGGGCCAGAAACAGGTATCGTGTGCAAGTTGTGTAATCCTCAATCCCATTGATGTAGGTATCTTCCAGTCTGTTGGACATACAGAAAGGACATTAAGGAATGCAGGCCCTTCAACATCAAAGGCCTTCTTGGCCTTATCGGTCAGGTCTTTCCATCTTGCTGGTGAGGTCTGGGCAACATACGGAATATTGTGTGAGACCATGATCTGTGTAAGGTCTTTCCTGAACTGCTGTTTCCCTTTCTTTATCTTGCCCACTGGGGTTGTGGTTGTATAGGCACCATAGGGTGTAGCACTTGACCTCTGTCCCCCTGTATTCATGTATGCCTCATTATCATTACAGACATAGACCATATTATGTCCACGCTCCATAGCCCCGGACAAGGATTGTAATCCTATGTCGTATGTGCCTCCATCACCACCTATTGCCATAAATTTTATCTCCTTTTCAGGTTTTATCTTTCCCCGTCTCTTTAATGCCCTGTACATCGCCTCTATTCCGCTGACAGTAGCTGCAGCGTTTTCAAAGGCAGAGTGTATCCAGGGGGTCTTCCATGCAGAATAGGGAAATACTGTTGTGCATACCTCAAGACAACCTGTGGCATTGGCTATGACCACTGGGTTTTCTACTGTCCTTAGTATCTGTCTGATCACTATTGAATGTCCGCATCCAGGGCACAATCTATGTCCACCTATAAGTCTCTCTTCTCGTAATGCAAGGTCTTTTAATTTGGCCATTAGTTTTTGTTCCTCCCTACTCTCTTAGGTTAAGGTAATCTACGAGTCTATCTATCTTTCTACTCTTATCTATCCTCTCGAGGGCCTCATATACCCCTCTGATATGTTCTGCTGTCAGATCCTTTCCACCAAGACCATAGATATAGTTAACCGCCTTAGGACGAGTCGGTTCATTATATAATGCTGAGCGAATCTCGTTGAATAAAGGTCCTCCTTGGGCCCCTGCTGAACTCGTTCTGTCAAGTACTGCTACTACCTTTTTGGTCTTTAATGCCTCTGCAATCCCAATAGCAGGGAATGGTCTAAAGATCCTTAGTTTCAAGAGACCCACCTTCCTCCCTTTATCTCTGAGATCATCTATTACTGTCTTTACTGTACCCCCTGCAGAGTTCATGACAACTATGGCATATTCAGCATCGTCTAGCCTATACCCCTCAAAGAATCCATATTCTCTGCCAAAGGTCTTACCAAATTCCTTCCCTACTGACTTAATAACCTCTGCTGATTTATGTAGCCCTTCAAGCTGATGTCTTTTATGTTCAAAATAGTAGTCCTGAAAGTCTATTGCACCATAGGTTACAATATTTTTGATATCTAATATCGAGTTGAGAGGGATATAATCTCCAATGAATCTTCTTACATCCTCATCACCCTCTGTCTCAAGTGTCTCAATGGCATGGGAGGTTATAAATCCATCTAGCGCCACTATAACAGGGATACGGACATCTATATGTTCACTTATCCTCACCGCCTGTAATATATTGTCATATACCTCCTGACAATCCTCTGAATATAGTTGTATCCATCCACAGTCCCTTGCACCCATAGTATCACTGTGATCACCATGTATATTTATTGGCCCACTAAGGGCACGATTTATAACTGCAAGTATTATAGGAAGTCTCATGGCTGATGCTATGTAGAGCATCTCCCACATCAATGCAAGTCCTTGTCCAGAAGTGGCATTCACGACCCTACCACCCCCTACTGCAGCACCTATGCAGGCACTGAGTGCACTATGTTCGCTCTCTGCAGTGACAAATTCAGTGTCTATGAGGCCATCAGCAATATATTGAGAGATATACTCTACCACAGCAGTTGATGGTGTTATAGGATATGCAGCAATAACATCAGGATTGATCTGTCTCACCGCCTCTGCTACTGTCTCATTCCCTGTCATTACAACCCGTTTACCCATCTTTTATCTCCTTAAATGTAGACTGTAGACTGTAGGCTAAAGCTAAAAAGCCCTCCCCTTACTATTACTCTAATTATTTTTAAATTCAAAACTGTTCTTCCTTCTCCATCTCTATAGCCTTTGGTTTAGAAATGCATTCAACAGCACATATACCACACCCCTTACAGTGATTATAGTTAAAACCTATTACCTTTTCATCCTTTATAATAACAGCACTATCAGGGCATACCATACAGCACATGAAACACTGTGTACAATTATCCTCTAAGAAGACTGGTCTCTCTGTCCGCCATGTCCCTGTTATATAGTCCTTTGTATTTCCAACATCCTTTATTATTCCCCCTAAAGGGAGATCTTTCCATGTCTTCATCCTTCTATTACCTCCTCAAATCCACGTCTTATAGCCCTGATATTCTCTTCTACCACTTTAGGTGAAAATCTCTTTTCCAGAAGTTCAAAGATGGTTGATGTAAGGTCATCAACCTTGTACATACCTGTTACCTTCATGAATGCGCCAAGCATCGGCATATTAGGTATAGGACGTCCCAGCTCTTCTTCTGATATCCTACTGGCATCAAGTGTACATATCTTGCGCCCCCTAATCCCTGCCTTTTCTCTCACTGCTGTGGGGTCTTTTGATGTATTTACAATTATAATTGCATCATCTTCTGTCCCTTCACAGATATCCACAACTTTTATCAAAGTTGGATCTACAACAAGGACGATCCTTGGTTTCTTGACATGGGAATGTAGCCGTATCGGATCATTGCTTACCCTATTAAATGCAACTACAGGAGCACCCCTCTTTTCTGCTCCAAACTCTGGATACGCCTGGACATATTTCCCCTTCTTTGAGATCACCTGAGCCAATACCGCTGCTGCTGTAACAATCCCCTGGCCTGCCCTGCCATGCCAACGCATCTCTAACATATCCTTCTTCATACCCCTTATTATATCCTTCTTCATATCATACCCCTTATTTAACTTATAATTTATAACAAAATATAATATCGGTTATCGGTTATCAGTTAATTTGATTATATCTCCATCCTACCTTCAAACGATTTCATAAGGGTTACCTCATCCGCATATTCTAGATCCCCTCCCATGGGGAGACCTCTAGCTATTCGTGTTGCCTTTACTTGTAACGGCTTTATAAGTTTAGAGATATACATCGCTGTTGCATCTCCCTCCATATTTGGATTTGTTGCAATTATCACCTCTTTTATACTATCCCTCTCTATCCTATTCATCAGTCCACTTATGGTCAGGTCATCCGGACCTATCCCTTCAAGAGGAGAGATTACCCCCATAAGGACATGATAACACCCCTTATACCCGCCTGTTTTCTCTATAGCATAAAGATCGTGTGGTTCCTCTACTACACATAATGTGCTCTTGTCTCTTCTATGATTGGTGCATATCTCGCACGGATCATGATCTGTTATGTTGTGACATATAGAACACTGTCTGATCATTCCCTTTAGATCGAGTATGGCCATAGCAAGTCTCTCTGCCTCATCCTTAGATGCCTTGAGGATATAGAATGCCAGACGCTCTGCTGTCTTCTGCCCAATACCAGGTAATTTTACCAACTCTTCTATAAGGGTAGATACTGATTTAGGACGATACATAAATTTATAAATTTAACTTATGACTCATAACTTAGTAATTGTTATAGATTATGAGCCCTTTTGGTTATAGATTATAACTTACTGGTTAATGTAAGCCCCGGGATATCTATTCCACCTGTGAGCTTGGTCATCTCCTCTGCAACCATCTCACGGGACTTCCGCAATGCCTCATTTACAGCAGCAGTTACAAGATCTTCTAACATATCTACCTCATTAGAATTTACAACCTCTGGCTCTATCTTCACTGAAAGTATCTCTTGCCTACCATTTGCCACAACAATAATCATCCCCCCACCAGAGGATGCCTCAACCGTTCTGTTAGCCATCTCCTCCTGAATCTTGAGCATCTTCTCCTGCATCTTCTGTGCCTGTTTCATTATATTTCCCATACCCTTCATTTATACCTCCATTTCTATGAAAGTACCCCCTCACCCTTGCCCTCTCCCCTTTGGGGAGAGGGGATTGATGGTGGTGTAATTTATTTGGAAATCTATATTATACTATACTCCCCCCGAATATCTTCAACGTATCCTGAACTATCTCCCTTTTATCAGCCCTTTTATCAGCCTTCTTCTGTGAAGGCATGGTATCTATCATGGTATCTATCTGATGCCCCTGATCTACCTTTTTAATAAAAGTACCTCTTTTCTCTCCTTCTACTATCTTTATATTATCTTTATCTCTCTTATTCGAAGGGAGAAGATTGATCACGATCTTTCTCTCTCCTCCGAGTACTGCCTTAACAGAATCTGCTATTATATCCAGATTGTCCTTTTTATTCACTGTGTCCCTGGTAATAGAGTCCCTGAAACCTATCTCTATCTTCTTTTCATCAAGATTTACTATCTCACCATTCTCAAGGCAGAGGACTAAAAAGCCCTTCCTCCCCTTGACCTCCTCTTTTATCCTCTTCCACAAATCCATGGACTCCCCTCTCTTCGCATCATTGGTATCATTAATTCTTCTCTCTTCTTTAGTTATCGGTAAAGGGGCTTTAGGGGTATTATCCCTTTCTTCTGGTTGAGAGTGTAAGATCTTACGATCTCTTATTGCTATTGCCTCATGGTTCATATGGGGCTTGGATATCTTCCTCTCTATCTGGTTCAACTCATACAGTATCGCATCAACAGCTTTAACTGGTTTTACCTGCGTCATCCTTATAATGGCCATCTCAAATACTGTTATAGGATTAGATGATTGTCTTATCTCTTTTCCTACTTTATATACTATATTGAATATCTGTTGAAGCTCTTCATACCCGATCTTCTCTCCCTGTCTCTTTAAATACTCAATATCCTCTGGTGCGAGCTTCAATATAGATGAAGCCTTATTAACGACCTTCACCATTGTGAGGTTCTTTAAATACTCCAATATCTCTTTACAAAAGACCTTGATGTCATTTCCGTAGATTAGGAGATCATGAAATATCTCCAGTGCCCATGAGGAATCCTTGTCCATAATCTTGTCTATAAATAATCTCAGGATATCCCTGTCTACCAGACCAAGTATCTCTGTTACATCCCTCATCTTTATCTCCTTATCACTATAAGAGATAACCTGATCCAGTAGGCTTTGGGCATCCCTCATACTTCCCTCTGCACTTCTTGCAATAAGTTCTACAGAATCTCTGTCTATTATTATCCCTTCTTTCTTTGTAATGGAGAGAAGATGTTCTACTATATTGTGCAGAGATATATATTTAAGATCAAAACACTGGCACCTAGAGCTGATTGTATCTGGTATCCTGTTCGGCTCTGTAGTTGCAAAGATAAATACTACATGCTTCGGAGGTTCCTCTAGAGTCTTTAAAAGGGCATTGAAGGCGTTCTTTGAGAGCATATGTACCTCATCTATTATGTATACCTTATATCTACCCCTTGAGGGGGCATATCTGACACTCTCTCTCAATTCTCTTACATCATCGACACCGGTATTGGATGCCCCATCTATCTCCATGACATCTACACTATAACCACCCATTATCCCCTTACACGATTCACATTCATTACAGGGATCTGGGGTAGGCCCCCTTTCACAGTTCAGTCCTTTTGCTATGATCCGTGCTGTGGTGGTCTTGCCAACCCCCCTCATTCCGGAAAAGAGATATGCATGTGCAACTCTATTACTCTTTATAGCATTCCTTAGTGTCTGAATAACATGCCTCTGACCAATTACCTCATCAAATGTCTGTGGACGCCATTTTCTTGCTGATACTATGTATGACATAAATTTTTATCTCCAATTGTCGTTAACTATAGATTTCCATATAACAAATTACACGGCGTTATCAGTCGAAATCCTCGACGGCGTACCGCTCAGTACGCCTTACTCGGATTTCTCCCTCTAGCCTTGTGTAATTTATTATCTGAAAATCTATATAATTTACGGTCGTGCACCCCTCATTGACCCTTACCTCCAGCAGCCCTCTCTACCTTTGACTCAGGTCAGGCTTACTCACGGCACACAAGGTATTCTGTTTACCGCTGCTTCCTTCCGGATCTGACGGGGTTCACAAAGCCCTGTTGCGTGAGACCCAACCCTCAACATCTCCAGTACAAAGTCTGTCCTGAAAATAGAAAGCCTCTGAGTGGAATTCAGTCCTGCTGTAGCGGATTGCAGGTAACAGGGCACCGCTAGCTCCCCACCTAGCACGACCACAAAATTAACTAATATAGATTTCCATATAACAAATTACACTGCGTTATCAGTCGAAATCCTCGACAACGTACTACTCAGTACGCCTTACTCGGATTTCTCCCTCTAGCCTTGTGTAATTTATTATCTGAAAATCTATATAATAACT
>JACRGM010000142.1 GCA_016212345.1 Nitrospinota bacterium | reverse complement strand
TATCGTTTGATCTACCAGTACTGTATCAGATACATCATTATGGTTAATGGTAAATGGTGCATTACTAGCAGTGAACGGAAGTGCATAATACCATACAAATACCTCGTAAGAACCAGGACCATCGATTAATTCAACCACCCAGATGGCTGTCTCATCTCCAGTACCACCACCAACATTATAACGTAAATCTGTGCCATAGACCTCTGGGATATTAGCAGAATATGTACCCCATATGCCCTCTATACTAAATCCAGGATCAAGATTGTCAACAATACCATCTGGCACAAACATCACAGCATCCGCAACTACCAAGCCATTAGCGTCATCTGATAGGATCACATTCTCTTTACCATCATCAGAAAAGTAAAATGACCCGAGGCTCACCCATTGACCACCATTTATCGTTTGATCTACCCGTACTGTATCAGATATGCCATTATGGTTGATGGTAAATGGCGCATCGCTAGCATTGAAGTCAAGTACATAATACCATATAAATACCTCGTAGGAGCCATGCCCACCAGTTAATTCAGCAACCCATGTCGCTCTCTCTTCACCAACACCACCACCAACATTATAACGTAAATCTGTGCCATAGATCTCAGGGACATCATCGGAATATGTAGCCCATATACCTACTACATTAAAGCCAGGATCAGTATTATCAACAATACCATCAACATGCCCTCCCCCCGGTACAAATTTCACAGCATCTGCAATTACCCATCCATCGGCATCATCTGATAGGGTCACATTCTCTTTACCATCATCAGCAAAATCAAAGGTCCCCAGACTAAACCATATACCACCATATATTCTCTGATCTACCAGCGCTGTATCAGATACACCAGCATGGTTGACGGTAAATGGTGCATTACTAGCATTGAACAGATTTTCATTATAAAATACAAATACCTCGTAGGAGCCAGGACCATCGATTAATTCAGCCTCCCACGTGGCTGTCTCATCTCCAGTGCCATTACCAACATGATAACGTCCGTCCGTCCCCCAAATAGGAATATCAGTACGAGAATATGTATGCCACGTACCTACTACACTAAAGCCGAGATCGCCATTGTCAACAATACCATCCATTGGTATAAACCTCACTGCATCTGCTACTACCCAACCAACCCTTGTGTCAGCATTATCTGATAAGGTTACATTCTCTTTACCATCATCAGAAAAGTAAAATGTCCCCAGTCTTACCCATTGACCACCATTTACACTCGGATCTATTAATATTGTATCAGATAAACCAGCATGGTTAATGGTAAATGGCATATCGGCAAGAGTGATATTAGCCATTGGATACCACACAGATACCTCATAATCCCCCGTACCAGCAGTCAATTCAGCATTCCAGATAGCGTTATTATTATCAGGACTACCAGCAAACAGGTAATCGCTACCATAGAAATCAGGTAAAGCAGTAGATGGAATCCATGTGCCTGTTACACTAAAGCCGGGATCAGCATTGTCAACGATACCATCTATTGGTACAAACCTCACAGCATCTGCAATTACCCAGCTATCAGCCCTATTTGATAGGGTCACATTCTCTTTACCATCATCAGCAAAGTCATAGTACCCTAAACTCACCCATTGACTGCCATTTACCCTTTGATCTACAATTACTTTATCAGATACACTATTATGGTTGATGGTAAATGGCGCATCGCTAGCATCGAGCGAATCCCCATAATGCCATACAAATACCTCATAGAGGCCAAATCCATTGGTTAATTCAGCAACCCATCTAGCTGTCTCAGAGCCACTCCCACCACCAGCATGATATCGCATGTTATTGCCCCATTGACCCTGTTCAGATGCTGTGCCCCATGTGCCTACCACACTAAAGCCAGGATCAGAATTGTCAACAATACCGTCTTCCTGTGCCTTACATTCAGAAGGGAAACTACTAATAAGCATAAATATTGTAACCGCAAGGATAATGGGAAATATTCCTAAACCTAAATATCCTTTTATTTTCATAAATACCTCCTTTAAATTTTATTCTTGCCTTTTTCCCTTTCACCTTAGAGCTTGCACAAAAATAAGTTTTTAATCTCACCCCCTTTAATCAAAAAATTTGCATATTTGAATAAAGGAATATGCATACGGTTTTTAATTATATCACGCATACTTTGTGCCAGAAAATAAAAAAAATAAAATGAGTGATATAAAAGGATTAATTCTGAAACCTAACATGGCGTATTTTTTAATAAAACATCGAGGCAACTGAAAAAATCTGAAAAATGATTTGACAGATTTGATGTTAAAAATGAGCGAAAAAAAGCAGTTAATTAACTACATCTGCATTTAGATTATTGCACCTTGTTCAAATCACGCATAAAGAGCCATTAAAGTTCGAAAAGTCGAAAAAAACCTCGAAAAAAATCTTGACAATATTTTTGCATTTTGTTATATATATAACCCAAGCGATTATTTCATTATTCTTAATATTCGAATATTCAAAATAATAAATATGATGGAATAATGGGACAATAGAGTAATGGGATATTGAGATAACAATTTTATCCAGCATTCCAATATTCCATATTCCAATATTTATTTCAGAAATCCTCAAAAAAAGACATTAAAATGGTCATTATATTTCAATGGTTTGTGGGTTTGTGGAATTTTCGAGACGTTGAGGGTATGGAAGGAGAAATCCGTTGAATCCAAACAAGATAAAGCGCCCTATTATGCCGATAATGTTGGGTGTGGCACTTAGTGTAATGCTCCTTTTATCGCCTTTCCTGAGTTTCGCTCTGGAGAGACATTATTTCCCATTCAATTATGACATAATTCAAAAATCATATCTTCTGGATTCGATAGGTAACTGGGACAACAGTGAAATCAAAAATAGTGATTATGTCGAGTTTATAAACATTAGCCCCATTTTCCAGCCCGACCGTGCGCCCCGGCCTTGGTTGAATCTTAATAGAATCCCTGATAATTCTCCTGCTAGTGCAGGTCTAGGTGGTTATGTTCGCATTCCCACTAATGGGGATAATTATCTGTCAGGAAACTTTAAATATTCGGCCTACTTCATGCTATGGAGTCTTCCATCAGACCACGGCCAAACAGTAACCAGAAACTTTCTCAATGGAAACCGCGCATGGTATTGTGTAGTTGAAGGGCGAGGTATTACCCCAATATATATAGCTTATGATGATACAGTTAGAGCGTTATTTACCAAAAAGTTTGGTGTTGTTGACAATAGTGATACCGGCTTTAGTATTGTACAAGGCGTATGGGATACATACCCCGAAGTTGATTCCCATGGTCCATGGTATAGCAATAACTATCGTTATCATGCGGGTGGTGGTACTGGCGCCAATAAAGTTAAGTGGAAGGCTTCTTTAGTAAGTGGTCCTGGTGATTATAAGGTTTTTGTATGGTATCAAGCATCTCCCAAGAATGCTTCCAATGCGTCATTTACTGTTAAACATGCTGATGGTTCCACCACTGTACGGGTGGATCAACAAGAATCTCCCTATGATCCTGACACAGGATCAGGAGATCCTTATAATGAGGGATGGCAAATTAGCATAGGGACATATTACTTTGCGGATGACGGAACAGAGGGTGTGACCCTATCAGATAATGCTAATGGTGATGTGATTGCAGATGCGGTGAAGTTTGTTGTGGCAGATGGTGTTATTAACAATGTAGACGAACTAATAGCAAAAGATGAGTCTTCTGGCGCTGTTTTGAGGGTGAAGCGATCTACTAATCAAACTGTTTTTTGGTATTATGCTAAGTTTTACGTTCAACGCAATACAACTGGCGGAGCAACAGAAGAGTTATTGGTTTCTGAGCGTGATCCTCAGACCGGGGAATGGTCTAACTATTATGATTCAAAATCTATAGACGAAGTACCAGAAGATCCGGATTGGAAATTGCCTCAGCAGCAGAGGGATCCACAAGATTGGCGTATAAGCATTGGCGCTTCAGGATATGGGAATACATATTATTTTGATGGTATAATCGATAGCGTTGATATTTATCTTGATCTGCCGTAATATCCTAGATAAATCATTTTTAGATCGTCTTTGACCTTTCAAAAGATAAAATCCCGGATTTTTTTAATATTTTATTGACAAAAAGGTTCTATTATCATATCATATAACTTTCTACAATCTATAGATTTTCAGATAATAAATAGAGCACAATTTATATTGTACCCTATTTATTATACAAGACTATCCTATCCCGCCTGTCCCATTATTCGGGGTTATTCGGGAGGTGCTCCTTTTATGGAAATCTATAGGAATCCGGTCAAACTTAAGGTTACAAAATTATGTATAGAGAATATATACCTGTCATAATCATGCTTATACTTGCAGGGGGGACTGCAGGAGGGATACTATTTCTTACCTATATCCTTGGCCCTAAGAAGTCCTTTGCGGATAAGATGGAGCCCTTTGAGTGTGGTGAGAGGCCTATAGTCTCACCAAGACAGCGTTTCTCTGTAAAGTTTTATCTTGTAGCAATGCTCTTCATCATCTTTGATATAGAGATTGTATTCCTCTATCCCTGGGCCGCTCTCTTCAGGAGACTTGGGTGGTTCGGTTTATGGGAGATGATGATATTTATAATGGTATTAGGGATTGGTTTGGGATATGTCTGGAAGAAAGGGGCGTTAGAATGGGAATAGAGAAGATACTAGGGGATAATATAATATTGACCCAATTAAATAAGATAGTAAACTGGGCTCGTAAATATTCCTTCTTTCTTTATCCATTTATCACGGCATGTTGTGGTATGGAATTTATGTCAGTAGCAGGCCCCAGATATGATCTAGACCGCTTTGGGGCTGCCCTTCCCAGATTTTCTCCTAGACAGGCAGACCTCATGATGGTAGTAGGGACTATTAGCCACAAACAGGCCCCTATCCTGGTTAAGGTCTACAATCAGATGGCTGAACCCAAATGGGTCTTGAGCTATGGGGTATGTGCATGTTCTGGTGGGTTCTATAATAACTATGCAACTGTTCAGGGTATAGATACCCTTATCCCAGTAGATATCTATATACCGGGATGCCCCCCAAGACCTGAGATGGTACTCGATGGGCTTATAAAACTACAGAAAAAGGTCGCTGAAGAGAGATTCTCTGATTGGCCTAAGGGGGCCTCACCTGTTGCAGGGGTGTAAGAGATATGTCAGAAGATGGTGTAACCATAAAGAGATTGAGGGATAAATTCCCTGACTCTATAATAGAGAGCCATTCATTCAGGGGTGATGATACAGTAATAATCAAGAAAGAGGATATAGTAGAGGTTTGTAGATTCTTAAGGGATGAAAAGGGGCTTGCCTACAATTTTATGATGGATCTTACAGTGGTTGACTATCTGAATATCCGGGAAGAACCGAGGTTCGAGGTTGTTTACCACCTTTACTCACTTGAACATAATCATAGGGTCAGGATAAAGGCGCCTGTCTCAGAGTCTGACTGTTCAATAGATTCCATAATATCTCTCTGGATAGGGGCAAATTGGTTCGAGAGAGAGGCATACGATATGTACGGCATAATCTTTAAAGGACATCCAGACATAAGGAGGATCCTCCTATATAAGGAATTTAAGGGGCACCCTTTGAGAAAGGATTATCCTGTTCAAGGACGGCAACCCCTGATAGGGCCTAAGAATTAAAGTTTGTTTGTCTCCAAATCTGATAGAGGATATAAGAGATGTGGGTGGGTAGCATGGACAAACTTGTTTGTCCGTGCCTTTGTGGGAAGGCGAAAGGGTATTTTCAGAGTTAATAGATGACAGATCTAAAGCAAGGGTTGCATACTAACTATATGGTGCTCAATATGGGGCCGTCTCATCCTGCGACCCACGGCACTGTAAAGTTCCTACTCACCCTTGATGGTGAGACCGTGGTTGACTGTGATGTGGAGATAGGTTATCTGCACCGTGGATTTGAGAAGATGTGTGAAAATGGAACATGGTGTCAGGTCTTCCCTTATACTGATAGACTCAATTATAACTCTGCGATAATTAATAATGTGGGATATGCAATGGCGGTTGAAAAGCTCCTTGGGATAGATATCCCTGAGCGATGCAAATATATCCGGGTCATAACAAGTGAGATCGCAAGATTGGCAGATCACTTCACCAATATTGGGGCTGCTGCCCTGGAATTGGGCGCTTTTACTGCCTTCTTATATTTTGTTGAGGTACGGGAGCTGATGTGGGAGTTATTAGAGGGTGTGTGCGGTGCAAGATTGACCTCAAACTATATAAGGATAGGTGGTTTGTATAGAGATCTTCCCTCTGATTTCAAGGAAAGGGTCAAGAAGGCATTTACTAAGAGTAGGTCTCTCTATAATGATGTTGATAAGCTCTTGACAAAGAACAGGATATTCCTCGACCGTATGAGGGATGTAGGGGCCATATCTTCAGAAGAGGCCATTGCCTATGGATTTACAGGTCCATGCCTTCGATCCTGTGGCGTACCTTATGATGTTAGAAAGGCAAATCCTTATCTTATCTATGATCAACTGGATTGGATGGTCCCCGTAGGAGAGAAGGGTGACAACTTTGATAGATATCTTGTCAGGATGGAGGAGATAATACAGAGCATGAGGATTGTTGAGCAGGCATTAAAGGGTATCCCTGACGGGCCTATAAATATAGATGATCCGAGAATCAGATTACCTGCTAAGGATTATGTATATACGAGTATGGAGGAGTTAATAGATCATTTTAAGGTGGTCACTGAGGGGATCAAGCCACCAAAGGGAGAGATATACTTTGCTGTAGAAGGTGCCAATGGAGAGCTCGGTTTCTACCTTGTGAGTGATGGGGGTGGAAAACCTGTCAAATGCAGGGTAAGAGCACCCTGTTTTGCCATAACACAGGCAATGCCAAGGATGGTGAAAGGGGGATTGATAGCAGACATTATACCCACCTTTGATATGATAAATCTTATAGGGGGGGAATGTGATAGGTAGTTTTGGTTCAGACACTAGTTTTCGGTCAGGCACTATGTAGCTGAGGTTATTTTCGATTTTTGATTATTATTAACTTCAGGTGGGTGGCATGGACAAACTTGTTTGTCCGTGCCTTTGTATAGATTTTCAGATAATAAATTACACAAGGCTAGAAGGAGAAATCCGAGTAAGGCGTACTGAGTAGTACGTTGTCGAGGATTTCGACTGATAACGCCGTGTAATTTGTTATATGGAAATCTATAGTAGGGTGAAATGCTATTTTCGGAAGAAAGATGCTTTCAGAAGATGCAATAAGAGCGATTGAAGGTGTAATAAAAAGATATTCAGAGAAGAGGGGTGGACTTTTACCAACCTTTCATATTGTACAGAAGGATAGGGGATGGATATCAGAGGAGGCAATTGAAGAGATAGCAAGGATACTTGATATCCCTCCTATTGAGGTCAAAGAGGCGGTCTCCTTTTATACCATGTTCAATACCAGAGAGGTGGGTAAGTATCATATTCAGGTATGTACAAATCTCTCCTGCTCACTCCTCGGGGGCAGGCATATTGTCGATTATCTTGAAAGGAGATTAGGGGTTGATGTTGGAAAAACCAGAGAGGATAAGAGATTTACCCTCTCAGAGGTTGAATGTCTGGGGAGTTGTGGTACAGCCCCTGTGATGCAGATAAATGAAGACTATTACGAAAATCTAACCGAAGATAAGATAGATAGGATAATAGGGTCATTAGCGTGATATGGAGAGATACTTAACAAAGAATTTTACTGTCCCTAATTCAGAAGTTATTAAGGCGTATCTGAATCATGGTGAGGGTTACAAGGCCATGGAAAAGGCCTTAAAGGAGCTCTCCCCTGAACAGATTATAGAGGAGATAAAGAGATCAGGTCTAAGAGGACGTGGTGGGGCAGGATTCCCTACAGGGCTTAAGTGGAGTTTCATGCCAAGGGATAATGGGAGACCAAAGTATATCTGTTGCAATGCAGATGAGTCAGAACCAGGGACATTCAAGGATAGACAGATAATAGAGAATGACCCTCATCAGCTTATTGAGGGGTTAATTATTGGTGCCTATGCAATGGGTGTCAATACCGTATACATCTATATCAGAGGAGAGTATGCATCACAGGCAAAGATATTACAGAAGGCAATTGATGAGGCATACGAGAATGGATATCTTGGTAAGGATATACTCGGTACAGGTTTTAATGTAGATATATATATCCATAGGGGCGGAGGCGCTTATATCTGCGGTGAGGAGACAGGTCTTATGGAGTCAATAGAGGGAAAGAAGGGTCAGCCACGAAAGAAACCCCCATTCCCTGCTGGGTATGGTGTATGGGGATACCCTACTACAATAAATAATTTAGAGACATTCTCCCATATCCCTCATATCATAAAGAAGGGAGCTAACTGGTTTAAGGGGATAGGTACTGAAAAGAGCACAGGGAATACCCTCTTTGGGGTGAGCGGACATGTTAAGAGGCCAGGGGTATATGAATTACCCTTTGGTGTCTCTCTAAAGGAGATCATTTACGAACATGCAGGTGGTATCAGGAATGATAATGAGCTAAAAGGTGTGATCCCTGGGGGTTCCTCTACCAAGATACTCCCTGCTAATATGGTTGATGTAAAGATGGATCACGATTCCCTTATGAAGGCTGGGAGCTCCATAGGGACAGGTGCTGTTATTGTCATGGATCATACCACATGTATGGTACGTGTAGGTTGTGTCCTTTCCCGTTTTTATAGACATGAAAGCTGTGGTCAGTGTACCCAGTGTCGGGAAGGGACAGCATGGATGCACCAGATTATATCAAGGATCGAAAGAGGGGAAGGAGAGATAAATGATCTTGATACACTCCTCGATATAGCCTCTAATATGGAGGGGAATACGATATGTGCCCTTTCAGATGCAGGGGCATGGCCAATACAGGGGCTACTTAAGCATTTCAGGGATGAATTTGAGGAACATATAAAGGAGAAGAGATGTCCTCTTCCAGATAGTTTTTTGGTATAGAGGGGATTAAACGTCTCGGAAACTCTACAACCTATTGAAATATAAGTGGCATCTCAGATGCTTTCTTCTTTTTGAACATTTCTGGAATAATGGAATGATGGAATAATGATTTTTATAAAAATTTG
>JACRGM010000143.1 GCA_016212345.1 Nitrospinota bacterium | reverse complement strand
TAATAGGGCCTACCCTCTTTTGGGTCTTTAAAAGGATTATGAATAGATATTCCTTACAAGGAGGATCCAAGTAAAAAGTGGTTATAGAACGATATAATCCAGAATTTACTGAGGATATCAAGGGAAGAATGAAACCACTTACTATCATCATAATGATCTCCTTTTTGATCCTCTTGCTCCGTCTCTGGTACCTTCAGATAGTTAAAGGGGAATCATTTAGATATCTATCCGATAATAATAGGATAAGGATGATCTCATTATCAGATTATAGAGGTAAGATCCTAGATAGAAATAAAAAGACTATTGTAAGTATCCGTCCTTCATTCGACCTTTATATCATTCCAGAGGATATAAAAGATATGGAGGAGGTATTCTCACTCCTATATCCACGACTAGGACTAGATAAGGATGAATTGGAAAGGAAGATAAAATCATCACCACCCTTTAAACATATATTGATAAAGGGGGATATCAGCAGAGAGGATGTCGCATTTATTATGGAACATAACCTCGATCTTACAGGGGTGTTACTAAAGATAGAACCTATGCGCAGCTATGAATATAACGATTTGGCATCACATATTATCGGTTATCTTGGAGAGATCACCAGAGAACAGTTAAAAAAGAGGGGAAATACAGGGTATGATTTAGGTGATTTTGTTGGACAATACAGTCTGGAAGAGATATACGAGGATCTACTGAGGGGGGAAAAGGGTGGTAGAGGGATCGAGGTAGATGCCTCTGGTAGAGAATTAAGGGTCATAGGAGAGGTAAAGCCCAAGGCGGGTCATAATCTTATACTGACCATTGATCTTGGTATCCAGATGATAGCAGATAGACTTATGGAAGGAAAGGTTGGTTCAATTGTAGTTATGGATCCAAACAATGGGGAAGTATTAGCAATGGTAAGCAGGCCTTCATTTGACCCCAACCTATTTGCTAGGGGTGTATCAGAGAGTAACTGGTCTGCTCTTATAAAAGATCCACGGCATCCTATCCAAAATAGGGCTATAGAGGGACAATACCCCCCCGGGTCAATCTATAAGATTGTGACTGCTATTGCTGGGTTGGAGGAGGGTGTTATCACCAGAGATACAACATTTAACTGTCCAGGGTTCTATAACTTAGGAAGGGGTATCTACAGGTGTTGGAAAAAAGGGGGGCATGGGAGTATGGATGTATATCAAGCCCTTGTTCAATCTTGTGATGTCTTTTTTTATAATATAGGATACAGGGTAGGGATTGATGCGCTAAAGAGGTATGCTCTAGATTTTGGCCTTGGACGTCCTACCAGTATAGACCTTGAGCATGAGAAGGGTGGATTGATCCCATCAACGGAATGGAAGAAAAATGTTAGAGGGGAACCGTGGTTCATAGGAGAGACCATATCTGCATCTATTGGTCAGGGATATAATATGGTTACACCTATTCAGATGGCCAATATGATTGCTGTAATAGCAAATGGAGGAACCTTATGGAGACCTTATATCTTAAAGAGGATAGAAGATATTAATGGAATGATCATAAAAGAGGTTAATCCTGATATAATAAAGGAGATTCATATTACCCCTAAGACCCTCAATATTATTCGTAAGGCACTTTTAGATGTTGTGGCTGATAAAAATGGTACTGGAAAATTGGCATATATAGAAGGGATTGATGTGGCAGGAAAGACAGGGACAGCCCAGGTCGTCCGTTTTAAAAGAGAGAGAGATGAAGAGAAAAAGGAGATACCCTTTGAATTCAGGGATCATGGGTGGTTCATTTCCTTTGCCCCTTTTGATAAGCCTCAGATAGCAATAGCAGTACTTGTGGAACATGGAGGAGAATCGGGGGGGAGATCTGCTGCCCCTATTGCAAAGGAGATTATAAAGGAGTATTTCAGATTATATCCTATACCAAAACCTGATTAATATGAGAGATGTTTGACAGACGATTGATATCAAACTTTGATGGGGTTCTCTTTGTATTAACGATTGTTATATCTATATGGGGTATTGTGACCGTCTACAGTGCTGCCCAAGGGAGATCAGAATATCTAAGTAGGTTATATATCAGTCAAATATACTGGCTAATATGTGGCCTGCTGGCTATGTCTTTGATCCTCCTAATAGATTATCAGCATATCCAAAGATATGCCTATCTCATATATACCATTGCCATTATTTTCCTGATCCTGGTACTCATCTTTGGTCGGGCCATATCTGGGGCACAGAGATGGATTTCTATCGGTCCCTTAACCTTCCAGGTCTCTGAGTTAGCCAAGGTGGGGGTAATTATAGCACTTGCCAGGTATTTTGACGATAAAAGGACAAGAAAGATATATAGATTGAGGGACCTATTTGTTCCTGCACTCATTGCCCTGATCCCAACTATTCTGATTGCAAAAGAGCCTGATCTGGGGACTTCATTTATCATACTTATTATATTTATCTCAATCCTTTTTATGATTAATATAAATCCAAGATCCCTTATTATTCTGATAGTATCTGGGATCCTCCTTCTGCCAACTATGTGGTACTTTCTCAGGGACTATCAGCGGGAGCGTCTATTGACCCTTATCAACCCTGATGCTGATCCACTCGGAATTGGCTATCATATCCTACAATCAAAGATTGCTATTGGTTCAGGTAAATTTTTAGGAAAGGGACTCTTTGGAGGGACCCAGAGCAGACTAAATTTCCTTCCAGAGAGGCATACAGACTTTATATTTTCCGTCCTTGCCGAAGAGTTAGGCTTTGTGGGGGTATTTATACTAATAATACTCTATTTTATCCTAATTATAAAAGGGATAAACATAGTCTATTATGCAAAAGATAGATTTGCTGCACTCGTGGGGGTTGGTATTGTCTGTATGCTGACCTCCTATATAATCCTGAACATAGGTATGACAATGGGGATATTCCCTATCGTTGGGATGCCACTTCCATTTATGAGCTACGGTGGATCTTCACTAGTGACAACCTTTATCACTATTGGGATATTGCTCAACATCAGGATGAGGAGATTCAAGGATTGAGGGATGAGATCATTTCACTTATCCAGAGGCCTTCCAGATATCTTGGGAGTGAGATAAACTCTATTCATAAGGATCTCTCCAAGATAAGGACAAAGGTAGCCCTTGTATTCCCTGATCTCTATGAGATAGGGATGTCGCATCTGGGATTAAAGATCCTCTACCATATATTAAACAAGAGACCTGATATCGTGGCAGAGAGGGTATTTTCCCCTGACATTGATTATGAGGGGATATTACGAGG
>JACRGM010000137.1 GCA_016212345.1 Nitrospinota bacterium | reverse complement strand
GCCAAATAAAGTTTTATATATGATTTAGCCATGATAAAGGATAGGGATTCTAAATCAAAATGTAAAAATCAAAAAGTAAAATAACAAATTAAAATTCAAAAATGAATTAAAATGCTGTTATACATTATGCATTATTATAGGAGATGGGCTATAATTTTGAATACGTATAACGCTAACACATACGCATCACGATTTTTCAATTTTTATATTTTGATTTGTGTTTTTGATTTTTTATCTTTTATTTTTGATTTCAATATTTTATAGAGGTAGATAATGCCATTTCATACTGCATCTGAAGAGGAAATAAAGAGTGGAAAGACTAGTGACGTCTATTTCTCCCGGACTGTAGAGATACTTAAGGCAAAAGGGATAGACAAGAGGGCCAAGGCTGAGGTCAGATTGAAGGGCTTTCCATTAGACTGGAAATGGGGGGTCATTGCAGGTATAGAAGAGGTTGCAGAACTCTTCAAAGGGATACCTGTAGATATCTATTCCATGGATGAAGGGACAATCTTTAGCACTAACCAACCTGTCCTTATAATAGATGGTCGTTATATTGACTATTCTATCTATGAAACAGCATTACTAGGACTTATCTGCCAGGCCTCAGGGATAGCCACCAAGGCAGCTCGCTGTAAGAGGGCAGCCGGTGGTAAAGGTGTGATAAGTTTTGGTGCTAGGCGTATGCACCCTGCCGTTGCACCGATGATTGAGAGGAATGCCTTTATTGGTGGGTGTGATGGGGTCGCTGTAATAAAGAGTGCGGAGCTATTAGAGGAATCCCCAGTGGGAACTATTCCACATGCACTGGTTTTGATGTTTGGCGACTCTGCTAAGGCGGTTAAGGCCTTCCATGAGGTAATAGAGCCTAATGTAAAAAGGGTGGCATTAGTGGATACCTTTTACGATGAAAAATATGAATCATTAAGGGCTGTAGAGGCATTGGGAAAGGAGCTGTATGCTGTTCGTCTTGATACGCCCTCATCTCGGCGTGGAGATATGTTAGAGATACTCCGTGAGGTGAGATGGGAACTAGACTACAGGGGATTTAAAGATGTTAAGATATTTGTCAGTGGTGGGTTAGATGAGGCTGAAATAGAGAGGTTAAATGAGGTAGCTGATGCCTATGGTGTGGGGACATCTATCAGCAGTGCCTCTGTAATAGATTTCTCATTCGATATCGTGGAGATAGATGGGAAACCTATCTCCAAGAGGGGAAAGGAGTCAGGGGCAAAAAAGGTATTAAGGTGTATGAATTGTTTTAATACGATAGTCCTACCCTCCCATGTTGATATAGAAAGATGTTCCTGTAAAGGAGATTATATCTCTCTCCTGAAGCCCTTGATTATACATGGAGAGATAAAAAGGGATATGCCCAGTCCACAGGAAATAAGGAGATATGTCTTGGATCAGATGAAGAAGGTAGATTAATCTTCGGTTTTCGATATAGGTGAAAGATATAGATTATAAAACAAAATTATGGTAGATATAAGTCAAATCGGAGAATTTGGCTTAATAAAGAGGATAAGAAGAGGGTTAGGTTATAAGAACAAAGAGGTAAAAGAGGTAGTTGTTGGAATTGGAGATGATTGTGCTGCCATAAAACTTACCAAAGGACTCCTCCTTATTGCCACAACAGATTCCTTGGTGGAAGGTGTACACTTCAAATTAAATACTATATCTCCTTCCCTATTAGGAAAGAAATCAGTAGCTACCAATATTAGTGACATAGCTGCGATGGGAGGAATACCCCGTTATCTCCTGATAACGATAGGGATACCACCCTCTCTCTCTGTGGAGTATATAGATAGCCTTTACAAGGGTATAAAGGAGGCCACAGAGAGTTACAATGTTATAGTAATTGGTGGGGATACATTCCGTTCAGATGACCGACTTATAATATCCATCACCCTCATAGGTGAGATTGAAGAAGAGTTCCTTGTAAGACGTGGAGGGGCAAAGGTGGGTGACAAGATCTTTGTCACAGGTAGCCTTGGTGATTCTGCCCTTGGCCTTGAGATATTGGAGTCTGGTATTAATGATAGTAGATCAGTAAAGGTGACACAGCAGAGTAGTCCGCAGAGTAGTCCGATAGATGAGATCATATCACGACATATCCTTCCAACCCCTAGATTAGAGGAAGGAAGAGTGCTTGCAACCAAGGGGTTGGCCTCAGCAATGATAGACATTAGTGATGGTCTTGCCTCTGACCTGAGACGAATCTGTGAGGAGAGTGTAGTGGGGGCAAGGATATATCTAAAAGAGCTCCCTATCTCTGATACTCTGAATAATATTGTCTTTACCCAGGATAAGTCACCTTATGATTATGCCCTATATGGTGGAGAGGATTATGAACTCCTATTCACAGTCAGGGGGGATAAGGTTAAGGATATACTTAGATACTGGGAAGGAATGAAGACCCCTATAAAAGAGATAGGGGAGATAATTGAAGAGGATGAAGGGATAGTTCTTATTGATGAGGCATATAATATAATACCCCTTATAAGAGATGGTTATGATCATTTTTTAAAGTGAGCTAT
>JACRGM010000136.1 GCA_016212345.1 Nitrospinota bacterium | reverse complement strand
TACCATTAACCATGCTGGTTTATCTGACACAGTAGTTATAGACCGTAGTATAAATGGTGGACAATGGGTAAGTCTGGGGATACATGAATTTGCTGATGATGGTACAGAGGATATCACCCTATCTGATAATGCAAACTCCTGGGACGTTGCAGATGCAATAAGGATTGTTATTAGATGGATTAATGATTAAACCGATGCCTGAATGACTATTAGGTGTAAAAGTTAAATGCTTACAGATTAAGTTACGGTCTTCTGGTCTTATGTATCATATTTTCCCAGAGATTCTTTTCAATGTAATGACATGTCCTACATTCCTTTGTTTGACTGAATAATTCGTTGTTGTAATATCTACTTACCTTATCAATGTGCTCATCAGACAAAAAATCTTTATGTACAAAAATGGGTCATATTTCAATAATATTCTTGAGGATCACACCTCTGAGAATCAAAAAAGCTTCTTTTTACCGAAGAGTTTTTCGATCTTACTTATGGCCGATGGTAGGGCAAACACCACTACACTCTCACCTGCTCTAATACTACTACTCCCATTAGGGATAATCATCTCCCCATTCCGTATAATTGCTCCCACTATTGAACCCTCAGGAAAATCTATCTCTTTAAGTTTCCTATCTATCACCTTTGAACCAGGTATTACATCAAATTCTATAATCTCAGCTTCACCCTCCCTCAATTTCACTACCGAATGTATTCGTCCCTTGCGTATATGCTGTAAAATAGCCCCTACTGTTATCAACCTTGGATTAATAACGATATCCATATCAATAGAGTCAAGTATAGGAAGATAATCAGGTTCATTTGTTATAATAATTACCTTCTTTGCACCATGTTTTTTCCCTAAAAGTGCGGACAGAAGATTCAATTCATCATCATCAGAAAGGGCCATAAAGAAATCTGCCTCATTTATATTAGCCTCTTTTAGAAGATCGAAATCTGTCCCCTCACCATAAAGTACTATGGTTTTTGACAACATAGATGCGGCAGCCTCAGCCCTATTCTCAGACGGCTCAATTATTGTAACATCCCTTACTATAGTCTCAAGTTCTGCGGCAAGACTACAACCTGTAAAGGTTGCCCCATATATAACAACCTTTTGGATCTCATTCACCTTTTTATTCAACATCGGTAAGATCAAGGGAAGGGTATTCTTGGCAACCAAGATATATATATTGTCCTCTGGCATTATTGTATAATCGCCCTTAGGAATAATTATATTATCCTTTCTATAGACAGCGGTGATAAGAAAGGAATCCATCTGAGATACCTCTTTTAATTCATCTAATCTACGTCCAACAATAGGTGCATCATGAGGGACATCAAACCCCCGGAGGAGTATCTCCCCATCTGCAAATTCTGCCACATTTATCGCCCCAGGGGTCTTAATCATATCAATTATAGACTCTACTATTACCTGTTCCTGATTGATCGCATGATCAATAAAGAATTCTCTGGGATCAAAGATTTGTGTCTTTCCGGTGAACTCCTCATTACGGATCCTAGCTATTTTACGGGCTACACCAAATTTGTTTGCCAGTATACAGACCACAATATTTATCTCATCAATGTTTGTAACAGCGAGTACCATCTCTGCATCCTCTATCCCTGCCTTTTTAAGGACACTGACCCTGCAACCATTACCCAAAACCGCCATAACATCAAGCCTTTCAGAGATCCTCTTTATCCTTGCATGATCTATATCAACAATCGAGATATCATGCCCTTCATTAGAAAGCTCCTCTGCTATGTTGAAACCAATTACCCCTCCACCTACAATGAGTATCCTCATCTTATTTCAACACCTCTTCAACTGAAACATATTCATAACCAAGGGCATCAGCCACTGCACGACAGGTTACTTTACCATTGGCTAAATTCAGCCCCTTATCAAGGTTGGTATCCTCTAATAACGCATTTCTGTACCCATTATTTGCTATCTTCAATGCAAAGGGAAATGTAGCATTAGTTAAGGCAAAGCTAGAGGTTCTAGCAACCACACCTGGCATATTAGCAACACAATAATGGATAACTCCATCCACTATATATATTGGATCACTGTGAGATGTCTCTCTAGAGGTCTCAGCAGATCCCCCCTGGTCTATAGAAACATCCACAATAACTGAACCTTCTTTCATCATGGAAAGGATATCTCTGGTGATAATGCGGGGGGTTCTGGCTCCTGGGATTAAAACCGCTCCAATTACAAGATCAGCATCCTTAATCGCCTCTATTATAGTATGACTATTGGACATCAGGGTCTTTATCCTACCTCCAAAGATGTCATCTATATAACGGAGTTTAGCTAGATCTATATCGAGAAGTGTAACAGAGGCACCTGAACCCAGAGCCATTTTTGCTGCATTAATCCCTACAACCCCACCCCCAAGGATAACAACCTTACCCTGTTCAACACCTGGGACACCCCCTAAAAGTATCCCTCTCCCTCCCTTATTATTCTTAAGATATTTAGCACCTTCATGCACAGACATCCGACCTGCTATCTCACTCATTGGTATAAGGAGTGGTAAGGAGCCATCCTTCAGTTGAACCGTTTCATAGGCTATGGCTATTACCCTCCTTTCCAATAATACATTAGTCAGTTCTGGGGCAACGGCTAGATGTAAAAAGGTATAAAGGATTTGATCTTCCCTCAATAAGTCATATTCAGAACGGATAGGTTCCTTTACCTTCATGATCATATCAGCATGAGAAAAGATATCTTTCCTCTTTGATAGTATCTCAGCCCCTTCCTTTTCGTATTCAAAGTTTGCTATTCCACTACCACATCCTGCTTGATCTTCAATAAGTACCTTATGTCCACTCAACACAAGGGCCCTTACACCGGCAGGGACAATCGCTACTCGATATTCATCCTCTTTGATCTCCTTAGGAACACCTATAATCATAAAGTCGTTCACTATAATGTGTCTCTCAAACGGCTTGCTACTGCCTGAATAAACTCCTCTGTATTAATATAAGAGTCCTCTGGAGGTGTAGGGGTGTTATAGATCAGTCTTGCAAGGTCACTTGTTACAGAGCCCGACTCAATTGTCTGGATGGTTGCATCTTCTAGGACATTGGCAAAATCAACCACATCTTGTGTACGATCAAGTTGCCCTCGTCGTTTAATACCACCTGTCCATGCAAATATAATAGCACTAGGATTAGAAGATGTCTTTTTCCCTTGCTGGTACAACCGATAGTGCCTTGTCACTGTTCCGTGAGCAGCCTCGGTCTCAATCTTACCATCAGGGCTGACCAATACCGACTTCATAAGACCTAGTGAGCCAAAACCACTTGCTATCATATCACTCTGAACATCACCATCTCTATTCTTACATGCCCAGAGGATACCACCTTCATGCTTTATTATCTGGGCTACAGTATTATCAATCAGGGTATACCAATAGGTTATACCTGCCTCCTTCATCTCGGCCTTATGTTTGTCTACCTCTTCCTGAAAGATATTCATAAACATGGTATCATACTGTTTCAGAATGGTCTGCTTGGCAGAGAACCACAGATCTACCTTCTGTTGCAAGGCATAGGCCAGACAGGACTGTGCAAATGAACGGATAGAGGAGTCTAGATTATGCATACCTAGTACCACCCCAGGGCCTTTGAATTTATGTACCTCAAGGGTCACTGGTTTAGAGCCATCATCAGGCTTGTACACCAGATCTACTGTGCCGGGACCAGGTACAGTAAATTCAGTAGCTTTATACTCATCTCCGTAAGCATGACGGCCAATAATGATCGGTTTCTTCCATGTACGTATAAAGGGGTGAATATTTTTACAAATTATTGGTTCACGAAAGATTGTGCCATCCAGATATGCCCGTATGGTACCATTTGGACTCTTCCACATCTGGCTGAGTCCAAATTCCTTTACCCTTTCTTTGTCAGGGGTAATAGTGGCACACTTGACCCCTACGCCATGCTTGGCAATGGCCTTGGCCGACTGTAAGGTAATCTCGTCTTTTGTCTCCTCTCTCTTTTGTATACTGAGATCGTAATACTCTAGATTTACATCAAGATAGGGGATAATCAGATATTCTTTTACCCATGCCCACATGATACGAGTCATCTCATCCCCATCTATCTCTACAATCGGATTTTTAACCTTGATTCTTGAAGCCATATAACCTCCTTAAATGCCCATCTCTATAGAAGCCCCTGGGGCTTTTGGGGAAGATATTTAAATAATTAGATCAGATTCAATGCACCACCTGCCTTTAATATAGATATATCTGTGTAACCAAAGGCGGGTTTTAGAGAGATATCCAGCCTCTGAGTTTCGTTATGTAGTGTAAAGGTATCCGCATTTAGACCTGATATATGCAAAGAGACCTTGTCACCCTGATTAAGACGGTTATAATCCCCTTCATTGGCAAAGATCAGAGGCACAATCCCAAAATTTATAAGGTTTGCGAGGTGAATTCGGGCAAAGGATTTTACAATCACCGCCTTTATCCCAAGAAACATAGGGCAAAGTCCAGCATGTTCCCTGGAACTACCCTGACCATAATTCGAACCCCCTATAATAAATCCATGTCCTCCTGAATCTCGAAGTGCTCTAGCCCTCTCATGAAATCCCTCTTCAATAGGACTGAATGTTGCCTTTGAATATGCAGGTACATTTGACCGCAAATCAAGCCACTTTCCTGCTGGTTGAATATCGTCAGTAGAGATATTATCCCCTACCTTGAGAAGGACCTCACCTATGAGACGATCAGGTAATTGGGTATTCTTGGGTAAAGGAGCGATATTTGGCCCTCTTACGATCTCCACCTTTTTTGTCTCAGCCTCAGGAAGAGGTGGAATGATCATATTATCATTCACAGAAATAGATTGAGGAAGAGATATCTTAGAATAGGGGATATTAAGCTCTTTAGCAGTTTCAATAGGATTTACAATCTTGCCAGTAATAGCAGCAAAGGCAGCTACCTCAGGACTAACCAGATATACATCCGCATCTTTGGTACCTGATCGGCCTGGGAAATTACGATTGAATGTACGCAGAGAGACCCCTTTAGTGGATGGGGCATTCCCTTTTCCAATACAAGGGCCACAGGTCGCTTCAAGGATCCTTGCACCTGCATCGATTAGATCAGTTAAGGCACCACTCTTAGATATCTCAGTCATCACCTGTTTGGATCCAGGAGAGATGGATAGACTAACATCTGGATATACTCTCCTTCCCTTAAGGATTGCGGCTACTATCATCAGGTCTCTGTATGAAGAATTAGTACAGCTCCCAATATTTACCTGGGTTATTGGTCGGTGATAGATATCCAATGTTGATTCCCAGCTCTTCTTCCCCTCCCCTCTTGTTACTGTGACCCTCCTCTCAGTTACAGGAAAGACATTCCCTGGGCTGTCAGGTAAGGCGATCAGAGGGATAAGAGAACCTAGATCAATCTTGATAGTTTCATCATACTTGGCACCTGGATCTGCAACCAATGGTCTGTAGGCATCCTCCCTCTTCTGAATCCTTAAAAAGGCACGGGTTATCTCATCAGATGGAAAGATCGAGGTAGTGGCACCTGTTTCAGCCCCCATATTAGTAATAACAGCCCTCTCTGGGACAGATAAGGTCTCTATCCCATGGCCAGAATATTCAAAGACCTTTCCAACACCACCTTTCACTCCTACCCTTCTAAGGAGCTCTAAAATAACATCCTTGGCAGATACCCAATCAGGTAATCTACCAGTTAGAATTACATTCACTACCTTTGGCATATTAACCTTAAACGGTTTCCCTGCCATAGCAAAGGCTACATCCAATCCACCAGCCCCAATTGCAATCATACCCAGACCACCCTGAGTGGTGGTATGGCTATCAGAACCTAGTAAGGTTTGACCAGGGATGCCAAACCTCTCCAGATGAACCTGATGGCAGATACCATTACCCGGGCGTGAGAAATAGATACCATATTTAGCAGCAATCGATCTTAGATAGGCATGATCATCAGGATTTTTAAAATCCTCCTGTAAGGTATTATGATCTACATAACTTACTGCCATGGTCTTAACCCTCTCTACTCCCATGGCCTCAAATTGGAGATAAGCCATTGTACCTGTAGCATCCTGTGTAAGTGTCTGATCTATATCTATAGCAATCTCCTTTCCTGCTACCATCTCACCAGATACTAGATGCTCTCTTAAGATTTTTTGTGTAATATTTTCAGCCATTTTAATAGCACCTCCTCCCAAAGTGCTCAAAATCTTCAAGGTTTTGAGCATAATACAAAATGCAGATTGAATCTCTATAAAATTCTACAACTTATTCTGATTTCGGTAAAGCCTCTCAATTTGATTTTAAGCAGACCCCCCCTTTCTCTTTCTATAGATTTCCATATAACAAATTACACTGCGTTATCAGTCGAAATCCTCGACAACGTACTACTCAGTACGCCTTACT
>JACRGM010000135.1 GCA_016212345.1 Nitrospinota bacterium | reverse complement strand
TTCCCTTATTGATAAAATCTATAATCTTTTCTGTATTCCCCTCCAGATCCCCAACAGTGGTGTTAATCTGTGCCATTCCTATCCTTAATGTTCGCATCTTCTTTTTCCTGAGAATGCCCTCTTCTGTTTGAAGGTTTGAAGACGAATAAAAATATATAATATAAGTAGAATATATTATCTCAAAATCAGAAAAAAGGCAATATTTTTTTCAAGAATTTTTTTTCAAGAATTTTATTCCCTATCAGGGGAATATAGTCTATAATGATTATAGATTATCTTCCATATAATTACATATAATTAATAAGATAACAAAGAGAGATTCGATTATGTTTCCAAGTTTATCTTTAAAGATAAATCTGGGGGGAAAGATTATCCTTTATTTAGGCATTATTCTTTTCCTTATTATTGTCCTTCTCTTTCTCTTCCTCTCCTATAGAGAAGATAAATTAATTTTTGAAGAGATTGATAGAGAGTCAAAAGCCCTTTTAAATCAGGTAATTATTGTCGGAAAATGGATTGGAGACCATGGTGGCATCTATGTGGATAAATCAAGGGATAAAGGGAGTGGTCGTTATTTTTTTAGTGTCCCGGGGCTTGAGCATGAGATTACTGATATCCAGGGCAAAGAATATAGAAAGAAAAATCATGCCATGGTACTCAAAGAGCTCTCCCAATACTCGGAAAATTCCCATCAATTTCATATCACAGGGAGTAAGAGACTCCTAAATCCTGATAATATCCCTGACATCTCTGAACAGAAGGCCTTGAAGAGTTTTGAAAATGGTGTAAAAGAGGCATACTGGATTGAAGAAAAAGACCACAAAAGGGTCTACCGTTATATGATCCCCCTTTATACCACAGAGGGGTGTATTCAATGTCATGGATCAGGGCATAAGATAGGGGATGTGATAGGAGGGATCAGTATCACTGTTCCCCTTGAGGGGGTAGAAAAGGCCAAATTTTTAAATAAGATACTCCTTGTTTCTTCAGCCTGCCTGATTGTGGTCTTAATGATGGTTGTCCTTTATTATTTTATAAGAAGATTGGTGATCAAGCCGTTGAGAAAGATAGGGGAGCTTACCAATCATATTGGTAGGGGAGATTTTGATTATTCCTCTGATCTAAGGAGTGGAGATGAGCTGGAATATCTATCTCATGAATTTAATGATATGGCTAAAAAGCTTAAAATATCCTATTCTCATCTGGAAGAAAAGACACATGAGTTAGAGCAGAAGAATAAGGAGATAGAGAATCTGGTCTCTATGATATCCCATGACCTTAAGACACCTATTATCTCAATAGGTGGATTTACCTTCCTGTTAGAGAAGACAATGAAGGATTCAATCACCTCAAAGGGTAAGACCTTTCTCGACCTTATAAAGAAAAATACAATGAGGATGGAGGGTTTAATAGAAGATATCTTAAGATTATCTAGTATTGGCAAGATAACAGAGTCTTATGAAGAGGTGAATATCAATGATATTGTTAATGATTCTATCAAGATATTTCAGGTCGAATTAGAAAAAAATGGTATAGACTTAAAGGTTAATAATGCCCTCCCTATAATCTACTGTGATAGCAAATGGATTGGTCATGTCTTTACTAACCTTATAAATAATGCTATTAAATTTATAGGAGATCATCCATCTCCCAAGATTAGGATTGGATATGAGGAGAAAGGGGATTTTTATCAATTTTATGTTGAAGACAATGGGATCGGGGTTCAAAAAGAGTTTCAAGAGAGGATATTTGATCCATTTCAACGTATTTATACAGGAAAAGATATTGAAGGTTCGGGGATGGGATTGTCAATAGTTAAAAAGATTCTTGAGATACATGCTGGGAAGGTGTGGGTAGAGAGTGAAAAAGGTAAAGGGAGTATTTTCTATTTTACACTTCCCAAAAGATCCAAAAATTCAAAACCATAGATTTTAGAGGGCGTGAGGGCATTTTGAACATTTAAATATTGAAATATTGAGATGAAGATATATAAGATTCAGATACATGCCCTTATTTTATGTCTATTAATCACACTTCTCTATCTCCTATCTTTTGTAAGAGAGATCAATGGTGACGGGATTGGATATATCAGGAGAATAGAATACAATTCATGGCAAACCCTTTTCCTACCAGGGCATCTAATTTACTGTCCCTTTGGATTGCTACTTAAAAATATCTGTAGTGCTATTGGTATAGAGGCGGAAACTCATGTTATTCTGAGGGTCTTCAATTCTGTACTGGGAGGAATAGGGGTTGCCCTTTTCTCCCTTGTGATTTTCAGATATGTTAGATCGAATTTTTTGGCTATTACTACAGCTTTTGGACTTGCGATCTCTTTTGGCTATTGGATACAGGGTATTGATGTTGAGACCTATATGTCTGCCCTCTTCTTTATTATCCTCTGTCTCTATCTACTTGAATCTAAATTCATGACCCAATATCTGATTGGATTTATATTAGGAGTCTTGCACTCACTTGCTGTCCTTTTTCATCTCAGCAACATCCTATTTTTTCCATTCATGGTGATCTCTCTCTTTTTCCGACCATTAAGAGAAGGAAACCCTCATGCAGACCTTGTCGGCATAAAGAGGGATGAAAATCGAATCACACCCCCACCCAGGCTCCCCCTTTTTTCTTATCTATTTACCTTTATCGTAGTAACCGGATCAGTCTATTACTATGTAATGTTTCAGTTGATGAATATATGTAGTCTTGCTGAGGCATGGGAGTGGATATTCTCCTCTACACATGAATTTAAAGATACTACTGGTCCTATAAATCTTATAAAGGCCTTTTATGGTTTTGCTAGAGGGATCATCTATGTGGACTTAATCTTTACCTCGAATTGGGGAATAAATATAGCGAAATTTGTAATCATTACATTTATGTTGTTTTTATTTTCACTCTTTTTGATAAAAAGGGGTAAAGATATAGTAAATCATTACAGGGATATATTAATATCCCTCTTTATATGGATCATTCCATATCTTTTGTTTGCCATCTTTTTCTTTAGTTCAGATACAGAGAGATGGGTCTTTATATTACCTCCACTCTGGTTGATCTTTGCCTTATCTATTACAGCAAGAAAGAGTGATAAACAGATAAATCTGAAACAACGGTGTGGGATAATTATTATCTTGATAATCATCTTTGGTACGAATCTTGTTACGACTGTCTATCCGATGCACAGACAGGACTCTAGAATTAAGAGATCTACATTCTTAGCAAGGTATATCAAGGATGGGGATCTTATTATAACCCCTGGGCATGATCAGACAGATTTTATATGGCTATATAATGGTATCAAGTGCGATGTACTGGAACTAACCTATGTTGTTGGAGGCCTCAAAGGAGAGAAGAATAGTATCTTTGAGTATATGGATAGGGAGATTTATTATAAACTCACAGCAGGACAAAGGATCTTTCTTATAAGGATATTTGATGATCCTAAAAATAGAGAGATGATATATGGGTGGAAGGAGATCACACCCCTTGGGATCAGACGAGAGGATTTTGTTAGTTATTTTTCAAGATATAATTATACCCCCATTGCCTTTTACGAAAAGGAAGGACTTACCTTATGGGAACTATTGGGTCCAATCCCTCATATTTCCATCTACATATCGAACCCAGTAGTAGCCATAAATTCAATCATCATTCCATCCTTTTCCTTATAATCGAACCAGATACTATTAAATCTTGAACATCTGTTAGGCTCTATAGGATTATCAATTACTTTAATGTAATAACCTTTTGTCTTCCGTTTTTTTATGTTACACCTAATATCTTCTGGTATAATACAGACATCGTCATAGAGATCAGGGAGGAGTCTCTCTAAGAGGATTGCTATAAAGTTCTCCCTTGCCTTTTTGATTGTAACACCTTTTAAATTAAGTGCCTTATCATATTCAACAGGTAGGGCAAATTTGATGATAGTAATATCTTGAATCTCCTTTGGATGTCCTGAAAAATAGGTGCTACGAATGGTCTCCTTTGTGAATTGCAGATTTAGATCTATTACCCTCTTATCTTCACTTGTTATTCCAGAAGCCAAGCCAGATATTATTATTAAAAGAGATAAGAGGGGGGGTAAAAGTCTAAATTTTCGATTTTCGATTGACCATTTATTCATTTAATTGAGTTTTATAATTACTTAATATCTCTGCCATCCTATCCTTGCCATATAACTTGATCTTCTGTATCCTTTTTCTTTCTATCTCCTCATCACTAACAAGAAACCGCTTCTTATTAAATTCCTCTAATCTTTCTTCAAGCCTTTGATGTTCCTCATAAAGTCTACGAAATTCTTCATTCTCCTTTTTGACCTTTTCAATTATATCTTCTTCTTTTAACATCATATCCCTCCCCCTTGTATTTTTTTTATTCCATTTTATTCCATTTTATTTCTGCCTCAGATCGGCGTATATACTTGGGTTTCAATGTCATAGCATTAGGAACATCCCCCCTTTCCAATATCTTTAAACCTATCTCAGCTATACTTGCTGCGTTAGAGTAACCTTTTGTCTCTGATGTAAGGATGGCCATATCTCCAAGTCTCTCTAATAAGAGTTCTCTATATATCTCTATCCCATCTCCCCAAAATATAGTCGGTTCTTTTATCATACTACATAGCCTTTTGGGATCTATAACCATATTATCAACCAATTTATTTAATTCATTATCTTTATATTTATAGAGTGCAGAATAGACCTCACCTTTTCTTGCATCTAATATAGGGCATATTAGATTCGAGGGATATAGTAAGGTATTGGCAAGGGCATCTAATGTATCAACCCCTATTATAGGTTTACCTGTGGCTGCAAAAAACCCCTTACATATACTAAGGCCAATACGGAGACCCGTAAAAGAACCAGGCCCAATGGCTAAGGCATAACCCTCGATTCTCTTCATGTTGATAACCGCCCCTTTGAGGGCATTATCGATCATTATCAACAGTCTCTTTGAATAGGAGGCTTTAGTATTATCAATATATTCATAAACCAATCGACCATTATCAAGAACCGCGGTACTTCCCAGGGGTGTAGAAGTATCTATACCTAGTACTATCATTCAACTCCCTTTTTTAGGTTTTTGTTTTATATTACCTCTATTAGCTATATTACCATAATATTTAGATAAAAATCAATTCAATTCAGGTTCGGAAAATAGAAAATAGGGACATCCACTATTTTCGCAATGCAAGGGATATTGCTATTAAGGCAGAAATAAGGCCTTAGAGTCTGACTTTGACGTTATCGTCTAATACAACCTTTGATGTGTTAACCTTGACATAAAGGTCTCTTTAACCCCCATTGCACCCTCGGGACAGACCTCAATACAGCAATAACATCGAATACATTTATCATAATTGAAGCTCAATTTGCCATCAATCACCTTAATCACCTGGGGCGGACAGATCTCCATACATAATCGGCATAGATTACACCTCTCCTTCTCCTCAATAGGTCTTGAGGTAAAGAGATCCTTAATATATCTCCTTAGAAATCTTGGGCCAAATTCCACATCTTTTATTGCAGGGGTCATGAATCCCTTTACCCTTACCCCTTCTATATCTTCTCCTAATATCTTAATCCTTTCCATATCTGTCTCACCTATTCCCATCTTAATAGCAGCGGTTGTAGTATAAAGGTTCTCCTTTTTTACCCCTAAAATCTTACATATAATAACATCTATAGCAATACAGTCCCTCCCCCCAATGATCAACCCAATCTCCTTTAAGGTACCACCTGCCCCCGGTCCATTACCTTCTATACCGATAATCCCATCCACTATAGTAAGAGATGGCATAATAGCCTTGTATATCTCCACCAGCATCCTTGCAAAATATTCTCTGTCTCTCCCTACCTCCATATGTAACTGTGGCTTTCTCTTTCCCACAACACATCCAAATAGATTCTTGACACTAAGGGTCAGTAACATCTGGGTATGGGTCTTAATCTTTGGGAGATTTATAACAACATCTGCATCCTGAACAACCTTTGCTATCTCGATGTATTTAAAGATATCATCATTGTCATTCCTCATCCTGACAGATTCACTAAAAGGTACCAATTCTGCTCCAATCTCCTTAGCAACCTCTTCCATCCCGGTTTTCCGGGTTAGATATCCCCAGTTACCTATAGCAGGGCTATCTCCTATAAAGGGTATACCACCTGTCTCCCTTACCAGATTTCCAACTGCCTTTACCACTACAGGGTGAGTAGTGATAGCCCTTTCTGGCGATTTGGCTGATAGAAGATTAGGTTTCAGGAGAACCTTGTCCCCCTTTTTTACAAATCTCTCCATACCACCCAGCAATTCTATAGACCGCCTTACCGATCCATATACCTCATCATAAGAGTAGCTATATGACCTTACTATAGATACCTCTGTTGCCATTTGAGTCCTTTATATAGATTTCCATATAACAAATTACACGGCGTTATCAGTCGAAATCCTCGACGGCGTACCGCTCAGTACGCCTTAGGCACTACGCAGAAATAACTTGCACATCTGGCTTGTCTTTTGTTCCGTCTTCAGCGTTGCACCA
>JACRGM010000134.1 GCA_016212345.1 Nitrospinota bacterium | reverse complement strand
TCAAAACCGACACCCATGGCTACGAGGATATTACAGGTAATCGGAGAGAATATAAAACCCCTCCCCCATCCTGTTGTAATAGAGGGCCACACAGACTCGATCCCCTATAAGTCCCGAAACTACAGCAACTGGGAACTCTCCACTGAGCGGGCATTGGCAGCAAGGAAGATTCTCGAGGAATATGGTCTGGACCAAAGTCGTCTGGTCAGGATCGCCGGCTATGCTGACACAGTGCCCTTTATAAGAGAAGACCCAAAAGATCCCAGGAACAGAAGGATAAGCATAATCCTGTTATTTCCCCAGAAAAAGATGCAGATCTTAAAATGAAACCTTCATGCCGACAAGTCGGCACAAAGGAGCATGAAAATACACACCCCTTAATCCCCTCTTTTTAGAGGGGAAACTTTAGAACTCCCCTCTATTAAGAGGGGTTGGGGGTGTGTTATAAAGGTATTTTAAGGTGAATATGAGTAAGGATCTATTAGGAATCATTGGGGGAAGTGGATCCCACATCCTTTTAAAAGAGGAGATGTTTGGCCCTGATTTATGGTGTAAAAAGATCATAACACCTTTTGGTGAGAGTGCTGTTATTCATCGGTTCGTATACAACGATTCAGACCTTCTCTTTCTCTCCAGACACGGTGATGATGGTTACCTCACATCTGCACCTTTTGTGAATTACAGGGCAAATATCTGGGGATTGAAGGAGTGTGGTGTTGAGAGGATTATATCATGGTCAGGACCAGGTATCATCAATAAGGCCTACTCGGTAGGAGAATTTGTCCTTCCGCATGACCTGATCGATGAGACAAAGGGACGGGATTATACCTTCTTTGAGAGGGAAGGGATGGGGTTTATCCGTCAGGGTATGGTCTTCTGTCAGGAGATCAGAGATATATTGGCCATTAGCCTGAATGAAATGAATATCAAGTATCATAACTCAGGTGTATATGTCTGTACACATGGACCAAGATTAGAGACCCCTGCAGAGATAAAAAAGTATAGGATACTCGGTGGAGATATAGTAGGGATGACACTTGTCCCAGAGGTATTCCTTGCAAAGGAGCTGGAGATGTGTTATGCCCCTGTATGCTATCTTACTAATTATGCTGAGGGGATTGTTGAACGTCCCCTTCAAGGGGATGAGCCCTTTGGGGGTATGCAGAATCAAGAGGAAAAGGAGATAGTAAATCTGGCAGTAAGGCGATTTCCAATGATAATAAAGGATGTATTAAACCGTTTTAAAGGGATTGAACGAGACTGCATCTGTAAAGATTCAATGATTAGATACAAAAAGGAGCGTGGAGTCGGAGATGACTGGCATCAATGGATAAAACTATCAGATTAGAGGCAAAGTGGATTATCCCTGTATCCTCTCCCCCAATAGAGGATGGTGTGATTATTATTAGGGAGGGGAGGATTCTCTTTATCGGAAAGGAGGAGGATTGCCCTGATGTATATTGTGATGAGATCATTGATTGTCAGCATCAGATAGTTATGCCCGGACTTATAAATCCCCATACACACCTATCCTTATCAGGACTGAAGGGAAGGATAAGAGAAGGGATTGGCTTTACTGATTGGATAAGGGAGGTAGTCTCTTATACAAGGGAGATGAACCAAGAGGAGGAGATATTCTGGGCAAAGATGGGGATAGATGAGCTTGTTTCTGCCGGGACAACAACTATTGGTGATATATCACGATTAGGATACTCATGGAATATCCTTAAGGAGAAAGGGTTGAGGGGTATTGTATATATAGAGGTGATCGGATTTAATCGATCTCAGAGAGAGAAGGAGATAAGGGCTTTACAAGTATCCATTGAATCCCTCTCTTTAAATGGAAAGGTGAGAGTCGGGGTCTCCCCCCACTCCCCCTATACCCTATCTCAGGCTCTCCTAAAGGAGAGCTATAGTTTTGCAGTGGAGAGGGATTATCCTATAGCAATCCACATTGCAGAGACCCTCTCAGAGTCGGAATTTATCAAGAGAGGGACCGGTGAGATAAGGGATCTGATGATAGGATTCGGGCTATGGGATGAAGGGTGGAATCCATCAGGAGATTCTCCAGTGAGATATCTTAACAGCCTAGGTGTACTTAAAGGTATTATGGGTATACATCTTAATCATGTAGATGATCAAGACCTTGATCTACTGGAGGAGAACAAGGTCTCTGTGATCTTTTGCCCTGGAAGCAACCAGTGGTTTGGAAGGGAAATAAGGTATCCCCTTTCAGTGTTTCTTGAAAGGGGTATAAATGTTGCCCTTGGTACAGACAGCCTCGCCAGCAACTGGAGCCTTAATCCCTTTTTGGAAATGCGCAGGACAAAATCCCTTTTCCCTCAATTGGATTATCATCATCTCATTGAGATGTGCACCATCAATGGGGCAAAGGCCCTAAATATGGAGGATCAGATTGGGGATCTCTCTATCGGCAAATATGCTGATATAGTCATAATTGATCTCCCTGATGGTATGATAAGAGATCCCGCGGAATATGTAGTAACAAAGATCAATAAAGTAAAGGGCATTCTCATTGAGGGAAAAGTACTAATGCCAAAGCTCAAATGACAAATAAAATCATCCCCCCTATTTAACAGTAAAATTTAATGTCTTAAGGATTGTGTCATGCTTATCTCTTATCTCAACCCTCCAGCTCCCTGTCCATGAATTGAGGATTTTCTTAGAACTGTATGTCCTATGACTTGGAAACTTAATAGGGAGCAAGATATCTGCCATCTTTTTATCTTTGTAATACCATACATGTCTGATGGATGTCTCTGACTTAGCACCCACCACATGTGTAAAGCAGTATATTTTCCCCAAAGATGGCTCAAATGAGACCCCTTCAGCGATAGGTTCCCTATCTTCCACGGATCCTGCCATAACAGCTCTAGCAATAGAGATATCAGATGCAGTGGTAAGAGTAGAAAGATTGCCCTCTTCTTCAGGTATCTCAGAATCAGGAATCTCAGAATAAACAGTTGTAATATAGCCAAATAGAATTGGCAGAATCAGGATAACTATCTTCTTCATATTCATTTTCATCTCTCTTTTCTCCCCCCTTTCTTAAAAATATTAGATTAAAGAACCTCAAAGTTTGATATGAAAGATTTAACTTACAGCCTGACAATAATTCCCCTATTTCTTAAATACTCTTTCACCTCTCTAATAGTATATTCACGATAATGAAATATAGAGGCTGCCAAAACAGCATCTGCCTTTCCCTTTGTCAATCCATCATAAAGATGTTCAATATTTCCAGCACCACCTGAGGCGATGACCGGGATACCAACAGATTCTGATATCCTTCTAGTTAATTCTACATCATAACCCTCCTTTTTTCCATCCCTATCCATACTCGTAAGGAGTATTTCACCTGCGCCATAATCCTCCATCTTCTCAGCCCACTCCACAGCATCAATCCCAGTCGGTCTCCTTCCCCCATGGGTATATATCTCCCATCGCTTCTCCCCACCATTCTTATTGCTAAGATCCTCTCCTACAACCTCCTTTGCATCTATAGAGACCACTATGCACTGACTCCCAAAGATCTCAGATACCCTCTTCACAAAGATTGAATCCTTTACAGCAGCAGTATTTATTGATACCTTATCCGCTCCGGCCTTAAGGAGGGCACGGATGTCTTCAACTCTCCTGATACCTCCTCCAACAGTCAAAGGCATAAAGACCTTTTCAGCGGTTTTATAAACCACATCAATGATAATATCCCTATTCTCATGTGAAGCTGTTATATCAAGGAAGACCAATTCATCAGCACCTTCTCTTTCATAGATCTCTGCTACCTCTACAGGATCACCCGCATCCTTTAGATTCAAGAAATTTACACCCTTTACTACCCTCCCTTCTTTGACATCAAGACATGGAATTATCCTCTTTGTCAACATCTAAAAACCCCTTACCATCTTAACAGCTTCCTGAAAATCGAGGGTTCCATCATATATAGCCTTTCCTACTATAGTCCCTATAATACCATATTCTTCAATATCTAACACTCTTTTTATATCCCCTATCCCGGAGATACCACCTGATGCAATTACAGGGATATCTGTCGAGGATGCCAATTCCTTTATGCCTTCAATATTAGGACCAACAAGCATCCCATCTCTCTTAATATCTGTATAAATGATAGCAGTGATACCTATGTCATTAAATCTCCTCACAAATATAGATACCTTCTCTTGTGTAACCTCTGTCCAACCCTTAATAGCTACATAACCATCCTTGGCATCTATACCGACAGCAATCCTGCCAGGAAACCTGGCACATACATCCTCTACAAATCCAGGGTCCTCAGACGCTACTGTCCCTAATATCACCCTCCTGACACCACTTGTAATATAATCCTCTATAGTATCTAGATCCCTGATACCACCCCCAACTTGTACCTGAATTCTGAGAGAAGAGATCATCCTCTTAATAATATCCATATTCATAGGTCTCCCGTCAAATGCACCATCGAGATCAACAACATGGATAAGCTCACTACCCAATTCCTCCCATCTCTGTGCCATAGATATTGGATCATCAGAATAGATAATCTCTCTATCTATCCTCCCTTGAAGGAGTCTAACACATCTACCTTTCCTGATGTCTACAGCCGGGATTATAAGCATTCAAG
Organism: Nitrospinota bacterium; assembly: GCA_016212345.1. Taxonomy (GTDB): domain Bacteria; phylum Nitrospinota; class Nitrospinia; order SZUA-224; family SZUA-224; genus SZUA-224. The sequence goes on along the minus strand of JACRGM010000134.1, from coordinate 813 downwards.
TATGAATCTCTCCGAAATTCCTCAATATCTTAAGACCCAATTCCTGACTCTTCTCAGGATGAAACTGAACAGCAAAGAGATTACCCTTTACAATAGCAGAGGTGAACTCAACCCCATAGTTTGTAGTCATGGCAATTACATCTTCATCTTTTGGCACAACATAATAGGAGTGCACAAAATAGAAATAAGAATCATCCGGTATCCCTTCGAAGATAGAGACCCTATTCCTAATCCTTACACTATTCCAGCCCATGTGAGGGATCTTTATATTAGTGGTAGTGTTGGAGGCATCAGGGAATCTGATAACCCTCCCCTTTATGATATCGAGTCCTTTATGAACACCAAACTCCTCACTCTCTGTAAAGAGAAGTTGGAGACCAAGACAGATACCCAAAAAAGGCTTACCCTTATTAATAAACTCCTTTATCGGGTCGATCAATCCTGATTTATTAAGATTTCTCATACAGTCTCTAAAGGCACCCACACCTGGTAGGACAATGGCATCGGCATCCCCAACCTTGTTGGGGTCATTTGTAATAACCGCAGTATAACCTACCCTTTCAAACCCCTTCTGTACACTCCTTAGATTCCCCATTCCATAATCCACAATGACTATCATCTCCAATCCTTCTCCCATTTATAGATTTCCATATAACAAATTACACGGCGTTATCAGTCGAAATCCTCGACGGCGTACCGCTCAGTACGCCTTACTCGGATTTCTCCCTCTAGCCTTGTATAATTTATTATCTGAAAATCTATAGTTGATAAAAAGGATTCAATTTGCATTTTACATTGTGCTCAAATCATCAG
>JACRGM010000138.1 GCA_016212345.1 Nitrospinota bacterium | reverse complement strand
TCAGATAATAAATTACACAAGGCTAGAGGGAGAAATCCGAGTAAGGCGTACTGAGCGGTACGCCGTCGAGGATTTCGACTGATAACGCCGTGTAATTTGTTATATGGAAATCTATAGACGGTGGATTTGGGATTGACAGAACTGTTATGAATATAATATTATAATAATTATTCCATAATAAGTATGGCGGTGTAGCTCAGTTGGTTAGAGCATGCGGCTCATATCCGCAGTGTCCGGGGTTCAAGTCCCTGCACCGCCACCATTTTCCTTAAAATCCTAAATCGAATTTTGGCGTTAATTATCTGTTGGCGTTAATTATCCGTTAATTATCCTTGACACTCCTTCTTAAAAGTGTTATTATAATTATTTAATAAAATCTAATAAAAAAGATAAATCAAATGAGACATTTAGATGAATTACAGAGTCGGAGCATATATATAATAAGGGAGGCCTATAAACAGTTTGATAATATTGCTATGTTGTGGTCTGTTGGTAAGGATTCAACAACAGTTTTATGGCTCTGTAGGAAGGCATTCTTTGGTCAAATACCTTTTCCGATACTTCATATTGATACAGGATATAAATTCCCCCAGATGTACCGATTTCGTGATGAATATGCAAAGGAGTGGGGATTAAGAATGATTATTGGAAAGAATGAAGAGGCTATAAAGAAAGGAATTAATCCAGACAAGGGTAAATTAGAATGCTGTAATGAGTTAAAGACAAATGCATTGAAACAGACAATCAAGAGATACGATTTTAAGGCCTTATTGCTTGGTATACGAAGGGATGAACATGGTATCCGTGCAAAGGAGAGGTTCTTTTCTCCACGGGATGAGGATTTTCAATGGGATTATAAAGATCAGCCACCTGAACTATGGGATCAATACAAATCCAAACAAAAAGATGAGCAGCATATTAGGGTACATCCCCTTCTTGAATGGACAGAGGTTGATATCTGGGAATATATTAAAAAGGAAGATATCCCTATTACTGAATTGTATTTTGCAAAAAATGGAAAAAGATATAGAAGTATTGGATGTACAACCTGTTGCAGTCCTGTAGAGTCTACTGCCTCAACACTAGATGAGATTATTCAGGAACTTAAGACTACAGATGTTTCTGAAAGATCAGGAAGGTCCCAGGACAAGGAATCTGCTTATATTATGCAAAAATTACGATCCCTTGGTTATATGTAGTGTAGTATATAGAAAATGGGAGATAACAAATTAAAGATTGTAATAGTTGGTCATGTAGATCATGGTAAATCTACCCTTATTGGTAGATTGTTTTATGATACTGACTCATTACCATCTGACAAGATTGAAGAGATTCGGAGGAGATGTGAAGACCTTGGCCGTGAAATGGAATTTGCATTCTTACTAGATCATCTTCAAGAAGAGAGAGAGCAAGGTATTACTATTGATACTGCCCAGAGCTTCTTTAAAACCGATAAAAGGGGGTATGTAATTATTGATGCACCAGGACATAGGGAGTTTCTTAAAAACATGATAACTGGTGCATCACAGGCAGAGTGTGCTATCTTGATTGTTGATGCAGTGGACGGTGTGCAGGAACAGACCAAACGTCATGCATACATTCTTGACATGTTAGGACTTAAACAGGTTGTGGTTGTTATTAATAAAATGGATCTGGTAGATTTTAATGAAAAGAGGTTTAAAGAGGTAAAAGGCTTAGTAGAGGCCTTTTTGGATAGCATTAATGTTAAACCCTCCTTTTTTATCCCTATATCAGCAAAAAGAGGGGATAATGTGGCTAAAAAGGGTGATACCATGAGTTGGTACAATGGATATACCCTTCTTGAGGCATTGGATACCTTGAATAATCAGAAAAGCCCTGTGGACAAGCCTCTTCAATTTCCAGTGCAGGATGTATATAAGATTGGTGATAAGAGGATACTTGTCGGTCGTATAGAGAATGGGAGGATTAAAAAAGGACAACAAGTCGTCTTTCTTCCATCTCAAAAAGAGAGTATTATCAAATCCATTGAGGTCTTCATGGAGGATCGTATAGAGGCAGAGACAGGTGAAAGTATAGGGATAACACTTAAAGATCCTCTCTTTATTGAAAGAGGGGAGATCATATGTGAAAAGGGATATCAACCTTCAAGGGTGGATAGATTTAAGGCAAATATATTTTGGATGTCACAAAGGCCTCTGGATATTAATGAAAGGCTTACTATTCGATGCGCTACTCAGGAAATGAGTTGTACGATTGATACGATTGAGAAGAGAGTGGATTCATCTTCTCTTGAGACTATAGAAAGAGATGCCGATAAGTTGCTCTTTACAGAGGTTGGCTCTGTGATCATTAAAACTAAGAAACCCATTGTTATTGAGAATTTTAATGAGATTAAGGAACTAGGTCGTTTTGTCCTTGTAAGGGATAAGGATACAATTGCAGGTGGTATTGTTACCCATACCTCAGATTTAATCTCTGAAAATCTATAGTATAGTCCTTCCTAAAAATGAGTGATGTATTTTTCGCTGATCTCAAGACCACACATGAGATGAATCTATTTAAGAAGCTTGAGAGACTCCTATATAAGATCGATCTAATATCAATAATAGAGAAAGATGATCTAGTAGCGATTAAACTTCACTTTGGTGAGAGGGGGAATACCTCCTATGTACAACCAATATATCTCCGGAAGATTGTTGATAGAATAAAGGAATTTGGTGGTAAACCATTCCTTACAGATACCAATACACTCTATGTGGGGTCACGGGGAGATGCTGTTTCCCATCTTAAGACCGCAATAGAGAATGGTTTTGCCTATTCTGTAGTCAATGCACCTCTTATTATTGCAGATGGTCTTAGGGGAAGATCTTTTAAGATGGTGAGGATAGACAAGAAGTGGTATAAGGAGGTAGATATAGCTGAAGAGATATATAATGCAGACGCCTTGATCGCAGTAACTCACTTTAAATGTCATGAGCTTAGTGGTATAGGTGGGACCATAAAGAATCTTGGTATGGGATGTGCCTCTATTCAGGGGAAGTTAAACCAACACTCAACAGTAAGTCCTTATGTAGATCAGGAAAGATGTACGGGCTGTGGTCGGGGCCAGAAATGGTGTGGTTATAAGGCCATTGTCATAGAGGATAAAAAAGAGAGGATTATTCCAGATATATGTGTCGGATGTGGTGAGTGTATACATATTTGCCCTACAGGTGCTATACGGATAAGGTGGGATGCATCTACTATGAGTGTTCAGGAGAAGATGGCAGAGCATACAATAGGGGCATTACAAAACAAAGGGGGTAAATATGCCTTTATTACATTTATTACACAGATAAGCCCGGCATGTGATTGTTACCCGTCTAACGATATCCCTATTGTCAGGGATGTTGGCATACTAGCATCTAGAGACCCTATTGCCATAGATCAGGCATCAGCAGATCTAGTCAACAATCAGATCGGGAACAGGGATTCCAACTTAACCTGTAACTATGAAAGTGGGGAGGATAAGTTCAGGGGCGTCTATCCCCATATAGATTGGACTATACAATTGAGTTATGGAGAATCACTTGGTCTCGGCTCAAGGGGGTATAAGCTTATAAAGATTTAATATTCCTTCACTCACTTACGACGAATGCATCTATATATCCTGTAGATTTGAATCTTGAGAGGGCATTGATGGCATCATTAAGGGTGTTATATCTCCCGACCCTGACCTGATAAAATATCTCATCATCTCCATTATTAAAGACCGATATATTGGAATTCTTATTTGATCTTAATAATCTTTCTCTGAGCTTGTTAGCATTATCCCTTTCCTTAAATGCCCCTATCTGGACAGAGAATCTCCCTTTTGTGTAACTCTCAGGCTGTATATATTCTACCTCTCCCTTAGTGTTATGCCTGATAAGACCGAGTGCCTCTATCTTGACCTTTGCAGTACCTTTATCAACTATCCCTATCTCCTTGGCAGCCGTATATGTAAGGTCTATAATCCTGTCTTTAATAAAAGGGCCCCTATCATTTATCCTGACATTGGTTGTCCTCCCGTTCTCAAGATTTATCACCTTTACATATGTATTAAATGGTAGGATGTTATGAGCAGCAGTCATTCCATACATATCATATATCTCTCCATTTGAGGTCTTTCTACCATGAAAATCCTTACCGTACCATGATGCAATACCATCTTGAACAAAGCCATGATCTTTCTTCAGTGGATAATACCCCCTTTTTTTAACCCTGTAAGGTTCCTCTACTTTTGTCCTAAGATGGCAGGAAGGGTTGCATACAATCAATAATATAATAATATACAAAAAATACCTATTTACCTTCATTTTCGATTTTCTCAAAGCCTTCATTTTCGATTTAATTCGTTATATTATAACCCAAAAATAAGATTTATGCAAGGATAATTTTAATCCCATGATAATTTTAATCCCAAAATCCAAAATCCGATTTAGGATTTTTGGGAAATCGTCAAGTCGCCTGAGTTGTGAAAAAGTCAATATATGTGTGAAAAAAGTCAATACAATATATGTGGAGTAGAGATTCTTTCTTTTCCATGCCCCTCTTGACATAACAATCTATATAAATTAGTATATTTACATACCTTTCAAGTAACAACCCCCTAACCCCCTTTATTAAGGGGGAATAAAGGGGGCGGGGTGCGGGGCTATTTTCAGAGGGACATCATGACAAAGAGATCATTAAGTGAGATCATTACAGAGCAGGAATTTTTACCATTGATTCAGGAATCATGTGTAGGTTTTTTCAGGATATATAACTACATGATGAGGGAGAAATCAGAATTTACAAAGACCTTCTATTCAAATCTTATCCAGGAGGCCCAACTGTTGGAAAGCTTTCTCGATGCACATGGGGCAAGAAGGAATAAGACATGGATATTCTTTACAGAGTTAGTTGCCTCTATCAGGAATTTTAGTATCCCAGCATTTTTATTGAGACATATACTAGATAGATATCATGTTTATAATCTATATGAGAAGAAAGAGGAGGAAAATGCCTTTTGGGGAGAGGCAAAAAAGACCCTAGATTTCATGGATGAATCAATGAAAAATCTGTTTGAGTCAGCAAAAGAGGAAGGGGAGAAACAAGGGCTTATCTTACCAATGACCATGATTAAGGGGGAGGAATTCAAGGATATTAGAACCAATAGATATCTCCCTCCTACCGCCTTTGATGAAGAAGATGTACCAAATGAGGAGGAGAGGATAATAGAATTATCGAGAAGATATAGAAAGGTAGCCAACCTCTTAAGGCATGAGGGTTATAAAAGGAGATATACAGAAGAGGAACTAATAAAGATTATCCCTAGGAAGATAAATGAAAATAAGGTCAGAAAGCTAAAGAATATAATTCATGGTGTGCAGTCAGATTATGATACCTATGTAAAGAATACCAACATTGAGAAAAAAAATAAAAAGTTGAGTATGTTTAGAGGGTATATATCTATGCCCCTTCATCTACTTGAGATAGTGAGATGGTTATCACATTTTTATGAGAGACATGTAAATGGAATCAGAGGTGGTGAGACGAGGGAAAAGATCTCGAGGATCATTGATAAGGCCAAGATATTAGATAGGATAGTAAATTTTGCATTCTTTTATAGTAACAACTATTTACAGAAAGGGATTTCTATAGCAGAGGATATCCTCTCATCTTATGTAAATAGTACCTGCTATGAACTCCCTATCCCCCAACCCCTTGGATTTCATGCAAGACCTGCAACCTATGTATCACTTGTGGTAAACGAACATGGAACAGATGTCTTTTTGTTAGTGAACGGAGAGAGGTTTAATGCAAAGTCTGTGATGAGCCTCCTTCAGGCATCAGGAATAATTGCAGATAAGGGGTATAAGACAGTGATCTTTGAGGGTGATAAGAGGGTACTTGATGATTTAAAGATACTATCTGATCATAACTATTGTGAAGATAATAATATACCCAGGGAGTTGAACTATCTTAAAATATTGAGGAATATTTAGAACCTTAGCTCTATAGATTTCCATATAACAAATTACACTGCGTTATCAGTCGAAATCCTCGACAACGTACTACTTAGTACGCCTTACTCGGATTTCTCCCTCTAGCCTTGTGTAATTTATTATCTGAAAATCTACATAGATTTCCATATAACAAATTACACGGCGTTATCAGTCGAAATCCTCGACAACGTACCACTTAGTACGCCTTACTCGGATTTCTCCTTCTAG
>JACRGM010000133.1 GCA_016212345.1 Nitrospinota bacterium | reverse complement strand
CTCCTCTTTTGCCATCTTAAAGGAGTGTATCTTTACCTTTGGACTATCACTTTCTGATATAGGTATAACCTTCATCAGATTTAAAAACCATTTAATCGGTCTTATATTAAAATATTCTCTAAATATCATAAAGCGTATAAACCTACTAAATATACATGAACCAATAATAAAGGGGTCAGCAAAGGTGACATGATTAGATACAAGTAGTGCCGGCCCTTTTCTTGGGATATTCTCCTTCCCTAATATCTTGATTCTATATATCGTATGCGTTAATCTCCACAGGATGAACCGTAAAAGAAACCTCAAGGCATCTAATGACCGGCTTACAATAAAGAAGGCCAATCTTTGTTCTCTTGGTGAATAAATCATTATTAATCTTTCTTTCCCTCAGAGAGAAAATGAATTTAAAAGCAAGAGTCGGATCAAGGAATTAATTATTTGATCCCTCAGGACAAATGGCTGATATCTCTTGGTTTAACTCTAAATTACTTTTTATCCAAAGATCATTGATATAGGTGATCCCTTCAGGAAGGCCAAGCTCTCTCGCAATTAAAAGGTGCATCAGGGATATCCTTCTATCTTCCACATCCTTTTTAGAAAACCTCCCAATAAAATGGTGTGCAATGGGGTTTGTTATATCAATGTATAGTAATTCTTTTGAAAGCCTCTCTATAGCCTCTCTATGTTCCTTTTCTGATTCTGGATCTTTTAGATAGTTTATACCTGAAAGGTCCCATGCCACAAAATGTGCTAATATTGCATCTTCCATGGCGCGGATCTCGTAAACAAGGGCATCTCTTTCAACTGGTGGTGCTCTAAAAAATAACAAGGCAGCCTCGTAATAGCCCCTCTCAGCCATCTGTGATGCCTTACTTAATCCTTTTCTCTCATCATTATCTTGAATCCTCTGTATCTCTTCTCTCTGTTTAAGACAGCTCTGCGCCCTTCTGACATACACCTCTCCCAAGGACATTGAGGTTAATGGTAATACCCAGTCTGACTTCTCTTTAATGGCCCGGGCTATAAGGAGATCCTCAATCGCCTTCTTGGTTATGCCTAATCTGTTGTAAGCAGCACCTCTAATAGCATATGCCTCTGCTAAATGGCCTCCTTTTGATATAACCCTGTTAGCCTCATCTATGGCCTTTTGGAATTTCTCTTTTGCTCTTTCTGAGTCTATAGCATCAAGCTTTAAGGCGATCTCATAATGTCTATAAGCCTTTGAGTATTGAACAATAGCACATCCGCTGCTTAATAGTAGAATGATTGCGAGAAATGATAAGATCTTGAAGGCTCTCATTAGGCCAGTACCGCCTTTATCCTCTCCCAGAAATCAGGGCTATCTATGATATCAGAGGTAAAATTTTCTGTTATTACGGTAACCATTTCGTCAAGGGCTGTTCTGGCATCTATATTATCTTCTATCTGTTTAAGGGCTGTTCTGAATAGATCATAGGCACTACTTCCAGAACCTATCCTTGAAAGTATGTCATAGGAAAGGACAAAGGCCTTGTAGTTTCCTGACACCTTGAGGTGTGCAAAGGCAGATTGCAGGTCTGCACTCTCCTCCATCTGGTTTAGGGCGATAAAGGCCTTTTTAAGCAAAAAATCGTTACTTGAAAAGTCTTTCAGTTCATCCTTAAAGGCATCCTTATATGCAGGATTTGATGAAAGGTACTCAATGATAGTATCAGCGTCAGGGGGGGCATCAATTAGAGGAACACTCAATGGTTTAGATAAAACATATTGTTTCCATGTTGCATATACCTGTGTCCCTGTCTTGATCCCAAATGTAAAAAGTGAATATATAATAGCAGCTAAAGGGTTTATCCCCAATGTTGGGAGTGCATTGGTAATTGATCCCAATCCAGTTTTAATAGCCGTTATAATACTATCCTGATTAGCCATTTTTGTCTCTTTTATCCTCAAGGTATTCTACCCAATATGAGGGGAGGGGAATGACATACTCCCCGACGCAGAGCGTCGGGGAATTAAACCCTAAGCCGACTTTGATTGCTTCTTTCTCATAGACCCACCTTTTAGATCAATCTTGTAGGCATTATGAACTACTCGGTCAAGGATAGCATCTGCTAAAGTTGGATTCCCAATCATCTTATGCCAGTGCTCTATAGGCAATTGACTGGCTATGATCGTTGAATGTATGCCATGTCTGTCTTCAAGGATCTCTAAGAAATCCATTCGCTCTTGATCGGTTAGGGGAGAAAATCCCCAATCATCAATCACAAGTAGATTAACCTTAGCAATTGTGTTTATGAATTTGCTATACCTACCATCTCCTCTAGCCACTGCAAATTCCTGGAAGAGACGAGGCGCACGAGTGTAGAGAACCTTTTACCCTTCTATGCAGGCCTTGTGAGCTAATGCGCAAACAATGAAACTTTTGCCTACACCACAGGGGCCAATAACCAGAAGATTAAGATGATCTTTTATCCACTGACAAGTAGATAGCGATTTTATTAATGATTTATCTAAATCTCTGGGATGATTATAATCAATATCCTCCAATCGGGCCTGATGTCGAAGTTTAGCCTGTTTAAGACGGAACATTAACCGACGACTATCCCGCTCCCTGATCTCACGATCCACTAAAAATTCTAGCCCTTCTTCAAAGGTGAGGCTATTATTATCAGATGATTTTATATGCTCATCAAAGGCCTTTACCATACCATAGAGTTTTAATGCCTTCAATTTGTCTGATGTAGCTGTAGTCACTTTGTTTAATGTAGCTGTAGTCAACATATTCCCTCCTTTTATTGGGACACTATAAAAAAGAATCTCTCAATTTAGGTTTATTAGTTGTTATTAGTTATTTAGTTAAAATAATCACCCCCTCTAATATTCTCATGTTCGATATAAGGCTGAGGTTCTATGTGGGATAATGGTTCCCTATCTAACCCCTTCTCTAAAATAGATCGAATACTCTTATAACTATACCCACCGATTGCAAGTGCCCTGCGACAAGCCGCTTCAAGTCGCTCATTAGGATAATGCCTCCCCAAACGGAAGATCATTACACATGACCGATATCCCTGCTCAGGATATCCTTGGGTGTTTATGATCCTCTGTACGATCTTGGAGGTAGCATCTCCCACCCCCTCAGCCCAACGGATAATACGGGATGGGGTCCATCGTATATAGTCTTGATAGTCTTCTGGTATATCATCCTCTATGGAAGACTGAAGGGTATCCCCCCCATTTTCTTGAAAACATCTTTTACAGTGACATATATCTAAAGGGATGAAGGCCTCATCTATATGTGTATCGTCAACCTCAATAGGATTATTACATTCAATACAAGAGAGATACATAATTCTCCTCTGAAAATCTATAACATCTCAAATGAGACGATTAATAATCTTATTAAGTGAATTACTAACCGGGGACTCTGCCCTCATCTCCATAAATGGCCTCATGGCCCTGACAGATTCAGGGACTAAGGGATCTGATTGTAAAAATCCTAAATAATTTATCTCAAAATCAAGAAATCTCTTTGTCACCAGGTTTAGCCCCTGTGCGACATTCTGTTCCTCTTTGTTTTTAAGCATATTCATAATTATGCTAGGCCGATACTCATTAACAGTCTTTCTAAATATCTCATAGGATGTTTTATCTACCTCATAGATCCATTGAGAAAGTTCGTTTATTGTCCCAGCCCCTTTACCATTCTTCGGGTTGGCAGCATAAGTAATAAGCTCCTTTATCTTCAGATTATGATTAAATATCCTAATTAATTTACGGTAAATGGTAGTCTTTAAAAAGCCATATACATTTTGAATACTCGTTGGTTCTGGGCAGACGATAGCAATCTTTTTATCTGCAGCATTAAAAAAATCAAGGACATTATACGATGAACCTGCACCTAAATCAAGGATAATATAATCAGCCTTAAGGGTTTTAAAACAATTAATAATCTTATTCTTCTGTGAGAAATATGGATTTGCTGCCCCTAAGATACCATTCGCACCACCAATCAGCTTTAGACCTTCAATAGGGGTAGACATGATTACTTCATCAAGTTCGCAGATATTATTCAGGTAATCACTGAGGTTATATTTAACATATTTTATACCGAGTAAGGTATGTAAATTTGCTCCTCCTAAATCAGAATCTACTACTATCACCTTCTTTCCTATCTTTGCCAGTCCTACGCCCATATTAGCGGTAAAAAGGGTCTTTCCAATCCCTCCTTTTCCACCACCAATAGCCCAAACCTTCTTATTATTAGTATCTTTGGATAAATTCTCTTCTTCCATATCACCTTGGTGAAAAAAAACACAGCAATTAAAAAAAATATTATATCACTATAAAATATTAAAAACAAGTAATTTTTTTAACTTGTCAAGCCAAAATAGAAATGTCTTATTGGTATTACAGAATCACAAGAATTTCTTGCCTTTTTATTGTTTTTATGGTAATAATTTATTAATGGAAATCTATATAAATGAGATCAGATGAGAAACAGAGTTTTAGTAATAGGCCTTGATGGGGCTACATTCGATTTATTAGATCCATGGATGGATAAAGGAGAGCTTCCTATCTTGGCAGGACTGAAGAAAGATGGCTGTTGGGGGTATCTTAGAAGTACATTTCCACCCTTAACTGGGGTGGCATGGGCATCATTTCTCTCTGGGAAGGGGCCAGGAAGGCATAACATATTTGACTTCCATTTTACTGAACCTCTAACTAATGAACTTAAATTTACTACATCTGATTCTATCAGGACAGAAAAAGTGTGGGATATATTAAACAGAAATAAAAAGACAATCGGTGCGATAAATGTCCCCTTAACATACCCTCCAGAACAGGTCAAAGGATTTATGATAGCAGGGATAAACAATCCTGGGAAGGATATATTTTATCCAAAAGAACTAGAGAAGGAGCTAATAGATAGGATAGGGAACTACTATATTACTGCCAATTGGAGGGATACAGGACTTAGTACCAGTGATTTTATCAATATGGTCAAAGATTATGATCAAAAGAGGGGAGAGGCAGGATTATACCTTATGGATAGATATGATTGTGACTTTTTTATTATACTCTTCTGTGGTACTGATCGTCTCCAGCACAGACTTTGGCATCTATTGGATCCACAACATAAAAGATTCAAAAGGGAGGATTCAGATAAATACTATCAAGATATCCTCTCTTATTATAAATTATTGGATCATATGATTGGGGATATGATGAATAAGGTGAAAGAGGATACATCTATACTTATAATCTCTGATCATGGTTTTGGTCCATTAAAAAAGATCATATTTATTAATGACTTTCTCCGAGAAAAGGGGTTTATACAGGTGAAACATAGCAGGTATAGTAGAAACCTTGTAAATAAAGGTCTGAAAATGATAAGGGGTGTTGGAAGAAGGATGAATCTTGGGAAGATAATCTCAAAGGATATTGTCCCAAGAAAGGTATTTAATAGGGTCTCTTATATAGAGTGGGATAGAACCTACGCATACTGTAATTCTGAGACATCCTATGGGATATATATCAATCTAAAGGGTAGGGAACCCTTTGGTATTGTTAATAGGGGAAGTGAGTATGAGAAAGTAAGAGATAGGGTGATCCATGAGCTCAAGGGGATAAAGGATGATGAAACCGGGGAGTATATTGTTGATGAGGTGTTTAAAAAAGAGGATATATGTTCTGGGCCATATCTCGATAATGCCCCTGACATATATATAAATTTCAAGAATATGGAATATAAGGGGGTAGACTTCTTCAGAAAAGAGATTGAACTCCCTCCATATGATATAGAGACAGGTGGACATAGAATGGAGGGGATATTTATATCCCATGGCAAGAATCTAAAAAAGGGGTTACATGTTAAGGATATAAATATTATGGATATGATGCCAACAATACTTTACCTGTTTGGTGACATATCTATCCCAGAGGGATTAGATGGTAGGGTTATAAAGGAGATATTTACCCAAGCATATCTGGAGAATGTCCCGATAAGATACACTAAAAGTGAATATAAGGATGGCCCCCAAATAGGTGTCTCACCAGAGGATAGAAAAAGGATGGAAGAACAATTAAGGGGATTGGGGTATTTGGGGTGAACTCGGACGGTGGGTGGCATGGACAAACTTGTTTGTCCGTGCATTTGTGATAGGGTATTCAATAAAAATAACTATGAAAATAGGGATTATTGCAGATACTATCTTTCGAGAAAGACGAACAGGGGTTGGAAGATCGAACAAGACCCTGATCGATAATATAGTGAGAATGAAACCCGAGGATATGGAGATATATCTGATTCATTATGGTAAGGGTAATATATCGTATAATAATCATATAAAAGAGATATCTATTAGAGAAGGATGGGAACTACCTGGTTTTCCCCTAAGCTCTACAATGACAGCCTTGCATCGTCCCCTTCTTCTACGGGGGTTTGATATTATACATTATCCTGATAGCAGACCCCCTATTAACTTCTGGATGACCAAATCTAAGGTACTATTGACTCAACATGGTATTGCCCCTTTAATATTAGAACCGGGCTTAAGTTTAGCAGGTGAGCGATATATTAATTATCTCCTTAAATGGATATCTAAAAAGGCATATCTACATATAACGGTCTCTCAATCAGAGAAATATCAAATAACCCAAAGATTTGGTCTGCCTAAGGATAAGATTGAGGTTATATATCACGGTGTGGAACATGATAAGTTCAAACCCCTTAAGGATCATGATATCCATTTTGACTCCCTAAGGGATAGATTTGGTATAGAGATACCATATATATTGCATGTAAGTAGTTGTATGTATAAAAAGAATGTTGTGAGGATTATACAGGCCTTTACCAGGATTATAAAAGATAGGGATATAAATCATCAACTTGTAATAGCATGTAGTTGTGGGAGTGGTTATCAGGATATGATCAGAGAGATCGAGGCAAATAAGATAAAAGATCGTGTTATCCTCACAGGATATGTAGGTGATGAATGGTTGCCCCAATTATATGCAGGGGCAGATATATTTGTCTTCCCTTCACTTCATGAAAGCTTTGGACTACCTCTCCTGGAGAGTATGGCATGTGGTACCCCTATTGTAACCTCTAATGTCTATTCAATGCCTGAAATCGTAGGAGATGCAGGTGTCCTCGTAGATCCTAGAGATGTGAATAGTATTGCAAGAGGTATACAGGGGCTCTTAAGAGATGAAGGATATAAGAGAGAACTCAGTTTAAGAGGGATCCAAAGGGCAAAGATGTTTACTTGGGAAAGGTGTGCAAAGGAACACTTAAGGGTATATAAAGGGATGATAAAGGGATGATAAAGATTAAAAATTAAAGATAAAAAATCAAAGATATAAGAGGGATGATGGTATTATGAAAAGATCGATTATCATAGGTATAGATGGCGCCTCATGGAATGTACTTAATATCCTTAGAGAAGAGAGGGCCATCCCTGCTATCTCTGATTTAATTCAAAATGGGGTTTATGGATCCTTAAAGAGTACCATACCCTATTTTACAGGACCTGCATGGGTATCTTTTGCTACAGGGAGAAGACCAAGCGAGCATAGTATATATGACTTTTTGAGGGTTGACATGGAGCGCAAAAAGGTGAGGGTAGTAAATTCAGGTGATATAAGATCGAAAACCTATTATGAATTACTAAATTCAAATGGCCTTAAGACCATAATAATCAATCTCCCTGTATCTTACCCACCAAGATATGATTGTGGAATTATTATTAGTTGTTTTCTGACTATGGATAAAGATAGGATGGTATCACCATTGAAGATTAAAGAGAGATATCCTGATATGTTTAGTCGGTATAAGACATTCCCAGAAGGAAAGATAGAGGATATCTCTAACTATATTAATGAGCTATCTTATATGGAAGAGACAAGATTTGAGCTTGCTAAGAGACTCTTTGCAGAGGAAGAATGGGATCATTTTTTTCTCTTGTTCTCAGGTACAGATTGGCTTTCCCATGCAACGCTTGGTAGATTCTTTGATGGAGATATAACAATCAAACAGAGGTTTATCAATTTTTGGCAGGAGATTGACCGCTATATCAGTTGGTTCCTTGATAGATTGGATAGGGGGACCACCTGTTTTATCATCTCAGATCATGGTTCAATCCCTAAAAGATTTATATTCAATATTAATAGATTCTTATACGAGATGGGATTTGCCACAAAAAGGATTAATCATACTGTAAAAGATAATGATAATGATAAAGATAATGATCTCCTACCAACTATTATAAATAATGTCGAAACCCAAAAGAAAGGTTATCATATCCCTGTTAGGTTATCTGTGGTAAGAAGGAATAGGTATTTAAGATATATTGCTAGTAAGATTAATCTCTTTTTAATAAGATATCTTAATATCTATATAAGGGATGAGAATTCCCGTTCATATGTGGATATATATAAATCATTGGTATTTTCCCCTTCGGTCTCTTCAGCCGGTGTTTATATAAAGAGGAATGATAATTATAATGAGATAAGGGATATGGTGATTGATAAATTAACCTCCATAGAAAATCCATATACAGGAGGGAGGGTAATATTAAATGTATGGAAAAGAGAGGAGTTACATAAGGGGACTTATATGGAATTTGCACCTGATATAATCTTTGTCCCCGTTGATGGGGTCGCCTGTGTAACAGAGATAAGGGAAAGGGAAAGTGTAGTTGAGAAGGTATCTGATGGGAGTGGGTGCCATAATTCAGAAGGGATATTCTTGGCCTACGGTCCTGGTATTAAAAAGAGTAAAGAGGTATATAATGCAGGGATAGCTGATATATTCCCTACCCTCTTTTATTCTATGGATCAATCTATTCCAGAGGGATTAGATGGAAGACTTTTATCCGATATCTTTGAGGAAGATTACTTGAAAAAGAATATACCACGGTATAAAATAATCTCCTTAAACAATGAAGAGAGAATAGAGGAAGAGTCAAATGAAGAAGAGGTAAAAAGGAGATTAAAGGGGCTTGGTTATATATAAAAAGGGATGGCAAGGTGAAATGTCTCACATGAAATGTCTCACATGAAACGATTAAAGGAAAGGGATGGCAAGGGGTTATCTAAAAAAGATATATGAGGGGACGACTATATATCTATTAGGGATAATATCTAGTCGTCTTATTAATCTCATAAGTACTATTATAATTGTAAGATATCTATTGTCACCGAGGGAATGGGGAATCCTCTCCCTCTCCTTATATATTATTACCCTTGTAACCACAATAGGAGGGGCAGGTCTACCCAGTGGAACTACAAGATTTATCTCCTTTTATAAAGCACAAGGAGACGATCAGAAGGTACATCAAACCATCCTTTGTACATTGAAGATAACATCTATCTTGGGTTTAGTATTCTCTTCCGTCCTCCTACTTTTTTCAGAAGAGATAGCCACCTCTTTTAATAAACCAAAACTTACATCTGCCCTCAAGATATTAGCCATAACTATCCTTATTCATAATATGATCAATATCCTGGTAGCGATATTTAGAGGATATAGGGATGTAAAGGTTCAGGCGATATTTCAAAGTATATTTCCTGAGGCAATAAAGATAATCCTCTTTCTCTTTGCCATTATCCTTGGACTAGGGTTTTACGGGATTATCTCCATATATTCAATTTATCCTCTATTGGCTCTGGTCTTATTGATAATCTATTCTATAACCAAATTAAGAGAGGGTGGCCACCTTGTTGGTCATTATTCCAATCATGAGTGTTATAAAACAGGGATCGAACTACTAAAATTCTCAATACCATTACTTCTGGTACTCTCTATGTGGTTAGACCTTGATGTCCTAGGCCCTATTATGCTCGGCTATTTAGTTAAAGAGGAAGAGATAGTGGGGATTTATAGGGCGACATGGATACTATCAAAACATATTCCCTGGATCCTCACCTCAATCATATTTATCTATCTACCAGTAGTGACCGAGCTATATTCAAAGAAAAGGAATTATGAGATACAAGAGATATATTCTATATTGACTAAATGGGCGTTTATGATCTCCTTTTCTATATTTATCCTACTCTTTTTATATTCAGAGATCATTTTAGACCTTTTCTTTGGAAAGGCATATATCTCAGGGGCAACCGCATTAAGGATATTGGCATTTGGTTATATTAT
>JACRGM010000131.1 GCA_016212345.1 Nitrospinota bacterium | reverse complement strand
GGAAAGAAAGCCCCCCCTTATAAGCTCTAACTAATACTAATACTAAAATAAGGTGAGATACTATAAGGGGAGGACATCCGCACACGCACCAATAAATCTGATTGTACTACCAGCCCTTTGAATTCAATATCACGTTTATCAAACTATTTGCAGTAACTGTAGCAAAAGCTATTGACCCGGACGTTGACCAGCTCATGCCATTATGCTTCTGTCTAAAAGTATAAATTGATTTATAAAGTTAATAATCTGGAAGAATTCCTAAAAGCGGTTTCCTATCTCACATTATCTCATAAAACTTACATTTCGCTTGTTACAATTAGATTTTTTAGAATTTTGTTATTTTTCAAAAAGGAGGAAAATTAAGCTATTGTGAGCTATTGTGTGATATCTTGAAGAAATCTTGAAACTTTTCCTTTACATTTGCCATAATTAGTCTTGAACAGATTCAAAATCTCACCTCACTATCTAACTAAATAGGATATAATAGGATAAGTTAAAGATATAGCTCCGCCCTCTCGGTTACACCTCTGTAATCGTCTAAACAGGGATAAAAGGGATATAACCTTCCCTGAAAGATATGTATATAAGATATGCATATATCAATATTTAGATATTCTTTATACAACATTTATGCCATTATTGTCAAGGAGTTTATCTTGACCCAAACAATTTTGAACTATTATGAGATAATTTGATATAACAAAAATATCCAATCTTTATGTAAAAGTCTATTTCTTAGATCTGAGAATCTTTCACCTTATCTTCAGATCATGGATAGTACCCTACCCGGATAGTACCCTACCCTGATTCAGACACTGGATTTCAAGTCTATTCTAATATCTATAGTTAAGTTATTAAAAGGTATTGACAAAGAGAGATAAATTTGATATAAAGATTTAACTTAGGGATTTTATCACAAAAGAAGGAGAAGATAGTCTTGTTTGAAGGCCTATCAAATAGATTAGAAGGTATCTTTAAAAAGCTCAGGGGTCGTGGAAAGCTTGATGAAAACAATATCAAGGAGGCGATGAGGGATGTGAGGGTAGCCCTCCTTGAGGCAGATGTAAATTTTAAGGTAGTAAAGGATTTTATAGAAAGGGTAAAAGAGAGGGCTATTGGTCAAGAGGTAATGAAAAGTCTTACCCCTGGGCATCAGATGATAAAGATTGTTAGGGATGAATTAATAGCTATTATGGGAGATACCCATAGAGAGATCATATTTGCGAAATCTCCTCCAACTATTATTATGATGGTAGGTCTCCACGGCTCAGGAAAGACAACAACCGCAGGGAAGCTTGCTAATAAATTTCAGAAGGACGGGTACAGGGTTATATTAGTACCTGCTGATGTCTATCGTCCTGCTGCTATCGAACAGTTGAATATAATCGGAAGGGAATTAAATATTGAGGTGTTCGACGGAAGGGGGAGTAATAATCCTATTGATATATGTGATGAATCAGTGAGATATGCGATTGAAAAGGGATATAATCTTGTTATATTAGATACTGCTGGAAGACTCCATGTGGATGAGGATCTGATGAATGAATTGAGATTCATCAAGGAGAAGATCAAACCACAAGAGGTACTTCTGATAGCAGATGCTATGACAGGTCAAGATGCAGTGAAGATTGCAGTTGCCTTTAATGAATCGGTTGGAATAGATGGTATTATACTTACCAAGATGGAGGGTGATGCCCGTGGAGGTGCAGCCCTATCTATAAGGGGAGTCACGGGAAAGCCTATAAAGTTTATAGGGGTTGGGGAAAGGTTAAATGACCTTGAACCATTCTATCCAGAGCGTCTGACATCAAGGATACTTGGGATGGGTGATATACTCTCTCTAGTAGAAAAGGCTGATGCTGTATTTTCAGAAGAAGAGGCAAGGAGACTTGAAAAGAAGATCAGGAAGGATACCTTCACACTTGAAGACTTTAGAGATCAGTTACAACAGGTAAAAAAGATGGGGACTCTTAGTCAAATTATCGAAATGATCCCAGGGGTCAGGGGCCTAAACAATATAGAGATAAATGAGAAGGCACCTCTAAAGATAGAGGCAATTATCAATTCTATGACACATCGGGAGAGGGCAAATCATACCATAATCAATGGGAGTAGGAAAAGAAGGATTGCACAAGGAAGTGGTACGACTATTCAGGATGTAAATAGGTTATTAAAACAATTTACTCAGATGAAGAAGATGATAAAAAAATTCTCAAAGGGAGGTGATATTTATTGCCCGTGGTGATAAGATTGAATAGAAGGGGAAAGAAAAAAAGACCCTTCTATAGGATAGTAGCGACTGATTCAAGATCGCCTACAGATGGACGTTTTCGAGAGATAATAGGAACATACAATCCCTTTGCAAATCCTGATACTGATAGAATTAAGATCGATGAGGCTAAGACTATCTCATGGATTAAGAAGGGGGCACAACTTTCTGATACAGTAAAGGGTCTCTTTTCTAAGGGAGGGCTTTTAAAGAGGATCTCGAGCAGAGAAGAGATGGTAATTAGTTAGATGGAAATCTATAACCGGAAATATCATGTGGAGGT
The DNA here is from genome assembly GCA_016212345.1 of Nitrospinota bacterium. Classification (GTDB taxonomy): domain Bacteria; phylum Nitrospinota; class Nitrospinia; order SZUA-224; family SZUA-224; genus SZUA-224. The sequence continues at coordinate 2,919 of JACRGM010000131.1, read as the reverse complement.
GGTAATGAAAGACTTAATCATGTTTATAGCTAAATCACTAGTCGATAACCCTGAACAGGTTATGGTACATGAGATAGAAGGAGAAAAGACTACAGTGATAGAATTGAGAGTAGCTCCTGGTGATATGGGAAAGGTAATTGGTAAAGAGGGGAAGACTGCAAGGGCGATGAGGACTATCTTGAATGCCAATGCAATGAAGATGAAAAAGAGGGCAGTGTTAGAGATACTTGAATAGATGAGAGGGTGCCTAATTCCTATTGGCAAGATATTAAGACCTCAAGGAAAGAAAGGGGAGGTTCGTATTATCCCCTATCTAAACAATCTTGATCAGTATAAGAGAGTAAAAGAGGTCTTTATCATAGGTGAAGATTGTAGGGAAGTAAGATACAGGGTTATAGGGATTAGGTATCAGGGCAGATATATCATTATCCATCTTAATGGATTCAATTCTATTGATAAGGCAGAGACCATTACGGGTCGAGAGATAGATGTCCCAAAGGAATGGTTAGACCCATTACCTGAGGGACATTATTACTATTCTGACATAGAGGGATTAGATGTCTATGATGAAGGGGGGCAATACTACGGAAAGATAACAGATATCTTCTCCACAGGGGAAGGTAGTAATGATGTATATATTGTTAAAGATAAAGAGAGGGAGATATTTATCCCTGCTATCCATGATGTGATCAAGGATATAGATATAGAGAAAAAGAAGATCATAATCCATCTCATGGAAGGGTTGGTTGATTGAAAGGGATAGAGTGTAATATTATAACCCTCTTTCCTCAGATATTTGTCTCTCCTCTGGGTGAAAGTATTCTTAAAAGGGCTAAGGAAAAAGGATTGCTTAAGGTAAATATCCATAATCTGAGGGATTTTGCTGAGGACAAACATAGGATGACGGATGACTATCCCTATGGGGGTGGGGCTGGAATGGTAATGAAACCAGAGCCGATTGTCCGTGCTCTTGAAGAGATACATAAGGAAGGTATTAGATCAAAGATAATACTAATGTCCCCCCAGGGAATGAGATTTACACAGGATAGGGCAATGGAATTGGCTAGAGAGGAGAGGATTACCTTTATCTGTGGTAGATACGAGGGAATTGATGAAAGGATTAGCCTCTATTTTATTGATGATGAGATCTCTATAGGTGATTATGTGTTGACAGGAGGCGAACTCCCTGCAATGGTGGTCATAGATGCGATAGTTAGACTTATACCAGGGGTAGTAGGAGATCAGGAGTCGGTGAGGGAAGACTCATTCTTCTCATCTATACTTGATTATCCCAACTATACCCGTCCACCATCATTCCGAGGGTATAAGGTTCCTCAAGTACTCTTATCAGGAGATCATGAAAAGATTAGGATCTGGCGTAGGAAAGAGGCACTAAGAAAGACCTTAAAGAAGAGGCCGGATCTCCTTAAAGATGCGGGTCTTTCAGAAGAGGATATGTGTCTACTAAAGGAGATATAGATTTTCAGATAATAAATTACACAAGGCTAGAGGGAGAAATCCGAGTAAGGCGTACTGAGCGGTACGCCGTCGAGGATTTCGACTGATAACGCCGTGTAATTTGTTATATGGAAATCTATAAAAGGAGAGATAAAAGATGAATATTATCAATGAGATTGAAAGAGAACAGATGAGAAAGGATATCCCTCCATTCAATGTGGGTGATACAGTTAAGGTTCATCTGAAGATAGTTGAGGGAGAAAAGGAGAGGATCCAAGTAGCTGAAGGTGTTATCATCGCCCGAAAAGGAGGTGGAATCAGAGAGACATTTAAGATCCGTAAGGTATCTTATGGAATAGGTGTAGAAAGAACCTTTCCCCTCCACTCACCGAGGATTGAAAAAATAGAGGTTATCAGAAAAGGAAAGGTGAGGAGGGCCAAACTCTATTATATAAGAAAGAGGAAGGGGAAAAAGGCAAGAATAAAAGAGGCAAAAAAGGTTATGGAAAAGAAATAAATGAATTACGAAGATATCTTAAGAGAAAAGGGGTACAGATTTATTGCTGGTATAGATGAGGCAGGAAGGGGGCCCCTTGCAGGACCTGTAGTTGCTGCTGCAGTAATACTACATGAGAATATCTCTATCCCAGATATTGATGACTCAAAGAGACTAAGTGAGAAAATGAGGGAGAGATTATTCGATATTATAAAGAGAGAGGCCTTATCTATCGGTATAGGAGTAGTGAGTGAAAAGGTAATAGATAATATAAATATACTTCAGGCCACCAGAAAGGCTATGTTAACATCTGTTTCAAAGATGAATAAAAGGCCTGATTATCTCCTTATTGATGGTATACATACTATTGACTCAGAGATCATGCAATCAGCGATTATAAGAGGTGATAGTCTATGTAGATCGATATCAGCGGCTTCGATTATTGCCAAGGTTACAAGAGACAGAATACTGTATAAATATAGTAAGAGATTCCCACAGTACATGTTTGCCAAGCATAAGGGATATGGGACTAAAGAACATCTTAATCTAATCAGATTACATGGTCCTTGTGATATACATAGGAAGAGTTTTAAGGGGGTAAAAGAATATTTGTAAAGCGTAAAGTCAAAAAATGACTAAGGAACGATTAGAACTAGGTAGAAAAGGAGAGGATATAGCCACAAGATATTTAAAAGAGATGGGATATAAGATTATAGAGAGAAACTTCAGATGCCCTATGGGTGAGATAGACCTTATAGCCTCTGAAAAGGGGGTACTTATATTTATTGAGATCAGGACAAGAAGATCAGATAGTTTTGCCCCACCACAATTATCTGTGAACAGGGTCAAGCAACAAAAGATCATAAATAGTGCACTAAATTATCTTGTTCGAAAAAGGATTACAGGTATAGATTGCAGGTTTGATATCATCACTATCATATTCTCCCCAGATACTAAAAAAGGGG
>JACRGM010000130.1 GCA_016212345.1 Nitrospinota bacterium | reverse complement strand
GATTGAAATATATCCCTAAATGTAGTTAAAACAGATGCAGGGGCAAATACCACATCCCTTCGCCGATATGGTCCACCTTCTATGGTACGTGTTGTATTGATATTGGCCAGATTACCTGAGATGACATTCATACGAAGACGCTGTGCACTTAATCCAGATGCACTGATGTTTAATGCGGTTATAAGATCCATAATTATCTCCTCCTATATGACATATAAAAATGTAAAAATCTATCTTTGGCCTTTCAAAGTAATTATACTGGAAGCCAATATATTGGCAATTTCAGTTGTTTCTCTCAGTTGAACTAACCCTAAAAATCAAAGATTAAAGATAAAAAATCAAAATGACATATAAAAATGTAAAAATCTATCTATTATCATTTGGCAACTCATCAATAAACTTAATAATTTCAAAAGCAAAGCTATAATTTCGCCTCTTAAACTCATCTTTGAATTTTGATTTGTCATTTTGCATTTTTATTTTTGATTTTTACATTCCTTTCGGCAACCTCAGGACACGATTTCTAAGATAATCAACTTTTGTGCGAAAGAACCATATTTCTCCTCAACTTATTGAGAATTTACTTATCATACTCCTTAATCTTATTTCTCAATGTCCTTATACTGATGCCAAGCATGTCAGCAGCATAGGTTCGATTACCTTTTACCTCATTAAGGGTATTCATAATCAATTGTCTCTCCATCTCCTTTACAGACACGCCAACCTTAAGGGTAAGATCTCCCTTCTTATCCCCTATCCTGGCCTCCATAAAAAGATGAGATGGGAAGATAACATCACTATCACAGAGAAGAACAGCCCTCTCAATTACATTTTCAAGCTCTCTCACATTCCCCTTCCAATCATACTTCATCAATAAATGGAGGACATCTTCTGATATCCTCAAGATACCCTTTCCATTATTAGCACTATGCCTCTTTAAAAAATAATCTGTAAGGAGTGGAATATCATCCTTGCGCTCTCGCAATGGTGATATTATCAAGGGGATTACATTCAATCTATAAAAGAGGTCCTCTCTGAACTTCCCCTTATTGATGGCATCCCTCAAGTCTATGTTTGTGGTTGCGATAACCCTTACATCTACAGGTATTGGTTCTACCCCACCTACCCTATCTATTTCATATTCCTGTAAAACCCTTAAGAGTTTGGCCTGTGATGGAAGATCCATTTCACTGATCTCATCTAAAAGTATTGTGCCATAATTGGCTCGTTCAAATTTTCCTATCCTCCTTCCAAATGCCCCTGTAAATGAACCCTTTTCGTGTCCAAAGAGTTCACTCTCTAAAAGCCCTTCTGGAAGGGCAGCACAATTGACAGCGACAAAAGGTTTATCCCTCCTTGGGCTGGTCTGATGAATAAATTGAGCAAAGAGCTCCTTCCCTGTTCCACTCTCACCCTGAATAAGAATGGTTGCCTTACTATAAGCAATATTCCGGGCAAGATTGATAAGTTCCTTCATCCTAGGATTATTGGAGATAATCTTCTTTTCTGCTATCAACCCCTTAGTGCCCCTTTGCACCTCTAATGATAACGATTTAACAACATCCTTTTTGTTCTTACTAAGAAATACCCTATTAATAGCTGATTCTATGGCCTCGGTGGAAAAGGGTTTCAGGATATAATCAAATGCCCCTTCCTTCATTGCCTCAACAGCATTATCAATCGTTCCGTAAGCAGTTATCATAATTACAGGGGTCTGAGGAGAGATACCCTTTATCTCCCTCAATACAGATATCCCACTCATCCTCGGCATCTTTACATCGGTTATCACCATATCAAATATATCATACGCAAATATATCAACTGCCTCAAACCCGTTTGAGGCAGTTGTAACAGAACACCCCACACGTCTTAATGCCTCGGTAAGGCCTGCCCTCATCCCAGCATCATCATCTACAATAAGTATCTTCCTTTCCATCCTTCTCCGACCATAATGGTAAGGTAATCGTAAAGGTTGTCCCCCTACCCTCTCTACTCTCAACCTCTACTGAACCATTATGAAATTTTACTATATTATGCACTATTGCTAACCCAAGTCCTGTCCCCCTATCCTTAGTCGTAAAGAAGGGGTCAAATACCCTGTCTATATAATCCTTTGGTATACCACATCCAGAATCTGATATAGATATCATTATCCCAGATAGATTATCACTTACCCCTCTTTTTATATCATTACTACTTAAATCCATCATATCCCCTGTCTCACCTATTATTCTAGTAGAGATAATAAGATCCCCCCCTTCTGGCATAGCTTGTATAGCATTCAAGATTATATTCAAGAATACCTGCTTTAACAACTCTATGTCTCCATACCCTGAAAGTTGATGGGTATCGTATCTCTTAATTAACCTGAGCCCATTATGTTTAATCATATTATATGAAAAGAGTAATATATCATCGAGCAATGTGTGTAGATCATATCTCTGACATACAGGTCTCGGAGATTTTGTAAAGAGGAGGGTATTTGAGATGATATTATTCAGGGTCTTGACCCCTGAGGAGATCTGCTCCACTAATCTCTTCTTATCCTCATCATCTGATAGTTCCTTCTTGAGAATCGATGCAAAGAGTTCAATACTCCCTAATGGATTCCTTATCTCATGAGCAATACCAGCCACCATCTCACCCATTGCAGTCAGACGTTTATTACGTTCTGCCCTCTCCTCCAATCTCTTTATAGTAGTAACATCCTGAAGTACCAGGGCATTTCCAATAATCCCTCCCTTTTGATCCCTTACAGGAGATGCATATATTGTCACATAAATTGTATCCCCATCCTTATTGGTGAATATCCTCTCTAACTTCAACCCACAGGGAGATATCTCTGAAGAGTTCTTGAACAAGATAGTTAAGAGATCAGGGGGAAGGATATCCTTCAACTCTTTACCTATCAATGAAGTACCTAATATCTCACCAGCAGCCCTGTTGGCCTTTGTCACCCTCCCATCTGAAGTGACTACCATAACCCCTGTTGTTAAGCTTTCAAGTATATTATTTAGATAATTCTTAACCTCCTCCTTCTCCTGAAGATTTTTTATAAGCTCTTCATTCTTCCTTTGTAGCTCTATGTTTAATTCCTTTATCTTCTTCTCGAGTCTCTCATAGGAATCCTTTAATTTGGCAGTAGAGAGATTGAAGGTCTGAAATACATGATTAAGAATCTCAATCTCTATATTCTTATCCCTCTTTTGATCCATCTTCACAAAAATTCCTTATACTTTTCCTCCCACTTGATACCCCTAATATCTTTATCTGCAAGCTCTCCTATCAGTTCACCTTTGAAATCCTTTACAATATCTGAAAAGATAGCAATAGCATTATCTTTCTCTTTCAATCTCCTGTAACTATCACCGACAAGATATAGAGTCAATAGATATCTTTCATCCTCTGGATAAAGTTTCATCCCCTTTTGAAAGGCCTCAATAGCATCAGAATATCTTTTATCCTTGTATAGACAATATCCTATCTCAAAGTAACTATCCAAGATATAGTTAGGCACCTCTTTTTTACCTTTAAAGGTAGTCTCAAAGGTATTGATTGACCTCTTATAGGCATCGACTGCCATGTCAAATTTATTTAATTTCTTATAAGATCTCCCAAGATAGGAATATACCTCTGAAATCCTCGGATCTTTTGGATATGAGTCTATTAATGTACGATATTCACTGGCCGATTCCTCAAACATAGCCTGCCTGTAAAAGGTATCCCCAAGGTAGAGCCTTGCATAGGGTAGATAACTACTCTTTGAAAACCTCTTTAGAAACTCCTTAAAAACCCTCTCAGCATCTGTGTAATTCTCCTGAAGGAGATATAACTCCCCTATTTTAAAAACTAACCGATCTCTGTATGTCCCCTTTAGATCAAGGGAGATGGCCCTCTTATAACTATCAATAGCCTCCTCGTAAAGACCAATCCCCTGATAACTCTCCCCTATTTGAAATAGACCTTCTATATCTGTAATATCTCTAAGATAAGACCCCAGATCTTTGCGATGTATCAGTAACTGTAATATTGGTAAGAATCCCTCCTGAGAATGATAAGTATCAACCAATCTATAAAAGGTCTCTTGAATTAAAGAGATATCCTCCTTTGAAAAGGGGGTATTAGTATATCTTGTCACCACATCTTTAAAGAGATTAATCGCCTCAGTGTATCTTTTCTGTTTTGAAAGGGCAATCCCTTTCTTAAGGATGGCCTCTCCTACTATTAGATCAGATGGGTTCCTATCTATAATCTCATCATATATATCCATGGGGCTTAAATAAGGGGTGTAATCAAGGATAATATCAGTAATCTTTATATCAGGATTTTCTACCCATAGATCAGCCATCTTTATCTTTCCATAGTATGCCTCATTACTATTTGGCTCCCTAATCATTACCTCAGAATAGAGCTTTAGACTCTCTTTATCCATCCCCTTCATATGGTAAATATCCCCTATTAATATCAACGCCTTTCTGCCTATATCACTATTAGGATAGAGATTTATCAAGAGAAAAGATATATCACGGGCCTTATCTAACCTTCCATTATTGAGATATGTCTGTCCCATATTGAACATAATCTCTGGATGGGCATTAAGATAAGTAGGCCATCTCTTATCTGCCTCTTCATATATCAGCTCGGCACTTAAAAAATCGTTACTCTTATACAAATGGTCTGCAATCTTAAATGTGGCCTCCCCGGCAACCCTGCTAAGAGGATAAAGAGAGACTATCTTCTTTAATTCTCTGTAAGCCATCTTAAACCTCTTCTCCTCTAACAGGATGTCTGCCAGATTAAGTAGTGCCATAGATGCAAACTTCCCCTTCGGATAATTATCAACTATCTCTTGATAGGATGTCTTTGCCTCTAGAATAAGATTCATCTTCCGATAAGAGCTACCTATCCTATACAAGGCGAGATATATCTTATTAGAATCTGGATATCGCCTCATGGCAGATTTAT
>JACRGM010000132.1 GCA_016212345.1 Nitrospinota bacterium | reverse complement strand
TGCTGTTGAGGTCTTTTCTCTAACAGAGATGACCTGTAACTCTCCTATTATGACCTTTGGGAGTTGGAACTCCTTATCTAAATCTCTCCTTATACCCCCCTTTTGGTATGCAACAAATATATCCCCTGGTGAGATACCATCTTCAGACCCTGAGTCGATATAGACTACATCTCCTTTACCAACATTCATCCTATGATCCTTTGTCTCTATAATATATCCCTCAATATCCTTTTTTATAGGATCTTCATTAGGATCGATCATTGGGACTTCAATCTCTTGATATTCTAATAACTTATCACCTCTTGTTATAACATCGTATGCCTGAATTATAGAGGCAATCGACATATCTTCTTGAACCTCTGTGACCTCGAGTGCACCAAGTATCTTTACAAGATGACCTATCTTATCATTTGTGACAGGATGGCTAACTAAACTGATATACCTATATATTGTAAACTTCCTACCTATTGTTACATCCTTATTTCCGATATCTATATAGACTGTATCCCCTTCACTTAGAAGGTCTTTTTTCTCAGGAGAAGTGAAGATCGCCCCTACTGATCTTTCCTCATCAATTATATATCCTGCTGACACCAGTGTAGAAAGGGTTGTAATAGGGACATTAGTTGGTACAGAAGGTAGTATAGACGGTGGTACAGACATCGAGGGTAGGACCTTCTTAGCGACCCCTTTTGAGGGGATCACCTTTTCTTCTGGTGGAGGTAAGATCTTCTTACCTTTAATAAAATCAATAGGATCACCAGGGAATATAAGATTAGGATCATCTATATATTTATTAGCCTCCCATATCTCTCTCCACTTAAATGGATCCTTTAGATACTTATTGGCTATCTCCCATAGTGTATCACCTTTCTCTACAATATGTCTCTTTGGAGGCCTCTCTCCTGAATCAGCATCAGCAAGAGCCATGGTGGGTAGATGTAGATATCCTCCTAATAAAATGGTAATAAGGGATACAGAGATATGTCTAGATCTTTCTTTGTTCATTGTTCAGACTCCTTTTAATTAATCTTTATTTTTATTGCCTTCAATCATCTCTATCTTCTTCCTGACCATACCTATAATCTCACTATCAGGATAGAGTTTTATAACCCTCCTCAATTCTCTAAGGGCTGAATCCTGATCGTTGAGTTCATAAAATGACATACCATACTTAAATAATGCATCAGGAGACTTGTTCCCATTAGGATACTCATCAATTACCTTTTTAAACTCAGATAATGCCACTTTATAATCCCCTTTAGCATAATAAGATTCTCCTATCCAGTATAGGGCATTATCAGCAAGATCACTCTCTTTATAATACCCCAGAAACTCTCTGAATCTCTTTATGGCATTATCATACTCCTTAAGTTTAAAGTCATTATAGGCAAGCTGATAAAGTTTATTAGGATCCATCTTACTCGAATCAAGATTGGTCGTCAAGACCTTATTAGCCTTCTTGGCCTTCTTGACCTTCTTCGCCTCCTTCTCATTCTTCTCATTCTTATCCATCATGTTTGGCATAAAGAGTGTTGGTACCTCGGGCTGAAGAGCCCCCACCTTATCCACCTTCCTCTCTTCCACCTCCCCACCCTTCCGTCCCTCTATCTCCTCTATCCTCTTTTCCATCCTTTTTATACTACTCCTTATCCCTTCTATCTCCTCCAGCATCTCTATTCTATTATTATTTATCTCATCTCTCATCTCATCGCTTGTAATATTATTATTCCCCATATCAGCTATATCTCTCTCCTCGATGCGACTAATATCATCAGTGGTGGTATAAGGCGTTACTGTACACCCACCTAAGAAAGGAAAAAGTGCTATAATAAAAAATAATCTCTTTATAATATTAAATTTCATACCACCTAATATTAACATCTATTTTACAGAATAATATTCTCTATGGTCTGTATACTGCCAGACAATATAAAATTAGTCAAGAAAAATCTACAAAGGATTTGTTTTTTGTTATTGACAATTATCTTATAATCATGATATTTTATACTTTATACTTTTTCAACAAGGTCTAATGTCCAGTGTCTGAATCACAGTTTAAAAGGAGGGAGATTAAAGATGGACAGGAATCTAGCATTAGAGGCTGTAAGGGTTACAGAGGCAGCAGCTCTGGCATCCGCTCGTTTGATGGGCTTAGGTGATGAAAAAAAGGCAGATCAGGCAGCAGTGGATGCTATGAGAAAGGCATTTAATGGGGTAAAGATAAAGGGGACGGTGGTGATAGGTGAGGGTGAAAGGGATAATGCCCCTATGCTTTATATCGGGGAAGAGGTTGGAAGTGGAGACTCTCCTGAGGTAGATGTTGCCTTGGATCCATTAGAAGGAACCAATATCTGTGCCACTGGGGGCCCCAATGCGATCTCAGTAATCGCAATTGGAAAGAAGGGCTCCTTTCTCCATGCCCCAGATACCTATATGGAAAAGATAGCTGTTGGACCAAAGGCAAAGGGGGCCATAAATCTCAATAAATCTCCATCAGAGAATCTGAAGGCTATAGCTGCTGCCTATAATTACTATATTGAGGATCTCACAGTGGTTATTCTAGATCGGCCCCGTCATGAAAACCTCATAAAAGAGGTTAGAAGGTGTGGGTCCCGTATTAAGCTTATCAAGGATGGGGATGTCTCCGCAGGCATGGCTACTGCTATCCCCAATTCTGGGGTAGATGTCTTAATGGGTATTGGTGGGGCACCTGAAGGGGTTCTGGCCGCTGCAGCCCTTCAGTGCATTGGTGGTGATATGCAAGGGAGGCTTAAACCACAGAATGATCAGGAGGCTAAAAGGGCAAAGGATATGGGTATAAAGAATCTTGATAAGATATTCACAATAGATGAACTCGCTAATGGTGATGATATAATGTTTGCCGCCACAGGGGTTACTAATGGTGATTTGTTAAAAGGGGTGAGGTTCTTCAGTGGAGGGGCTGATACACATTCAATAGTAATGCGTTCTAAATCTCGTACCATCCGTTTCATAGAGGCCAAACATCATTTTGATTTCAAACCTGATTATAATGGCTGATTATAACTTTTAGCTATATTTCGACCTGTACGGTTAGATGTATAGATTTTCAGATAATAAATAGAGCACTATTACAGTGCTCTATAAATTACACAAGGCTAGAGGGAGAAATCCGAGTAAGGCACTGCGCAGAAATAAGTTGTACATATGGCGCAGAATTTTGGTTCGTCTTCAAGGCGCA
>JACRGM010000010.1 GCA_016212345.1 Nitrospinota bacterium | reverse complement strand
TGATTTTTGGGTCGAGGTCAATCAACGCCATGATTAAGAAGTCCTATTTGGGTGCTTCTTTTCTTTTTTAGCTCCAAATGCCTCTAACCCGACATAAAGATGATAAAGTTGATTTATGAACCTATATTCGCCACGCTGTTCTGTCTCACATATAATGCCCAATTTCTTTATCCGTTGAAGAAAATTATCAAAAGTCTTGCGCTCATCATTTGTTATTTTTTCTAAGATTTTTTTTCGTTGAAACGTAGTCCCTAATGGTAATTCGCTTATTTTTCTGAGAATAGTTCTATATGTTTCTGAACCTATGGCTCGATATATCTGTGGGTCTAAATATTTTTTCCCCACATTCTTTGCTGCTTCTAATATTCCACCTACAGCATCTTTCCCATCAATCCGATTATCTGTATTAACCCAGAATACAGCGTCTCCTACTTCGTGCATAAGCATAGGAAAACCGCCTGAAAGTTCTATCATAAGAGATATAGCCTCTTGATCAATAGATATACCCTGCTTGTCAAACATAATTTTGAAAAATTGAGTAGATTCATCTTTACTCATTGGAGGTAAATCTACAATATCAAAAATTCTTGCTACCGAAGGTTGATGTTTTATCAAATCATCTCTCCTTTCTGGAATCCCTACAAGGATAAGTAATAAAGGTAAGGAGTTATTTGAAGTTGCTAACTCATCAACAAAACTTTTTAAGAATTGAGAGAATTCAGGAACATCTGTAATTCCATTCAAATCATCTAATATAAGAATTATCCCTTGCTTAACATCTTTTACTGTTTCATGTATTTTTCTAAGCACAGGTAAAAAATTATCAAGCAGTGTGCGTAGTTCAGAGCTATCTTTCGTGAATTCTACTTCAATATCAAATAAAGTAATTCTTTTTATGTACTTAGAAAAGATTTGTTTCAATCTGTCAAAAAGAGATTTATCTGTAATTTGTTGCAGAATTCTCTGAAAGATTACCCTAATCATTCCTTCAAGGTCTCTTACACCACCTAAAAAGCAATGACTACCGATAAAATTTTTTTTCTCTGCCAGATAACGAACAAACCCAGCGAGCGAGCTTTTTCCTATGCCACGTTCTCCTGTAATAAAGATATTCTCATTTCTGCCCGATGAGGTTTGTTTAATTGCTCTTTCTAATCTTTCAATTTCTTTGATACGAGCTACAAAATACTCAATAGGTACAGGCCTTCCCGGTGTAAAAGGACTTTCTTTAGTTACTATTTCTGCCATTTATTCTCCCCCTATTTTAATTTCCACCAACTTATTCGTATCATTTCCAAAAATATCCACCACCTTAACCATGACTTGATACTTCCCTGCCTTCTTATATGTATGAAAGCATATAGCCATTACTCCTAAGAGCTAAACATCTCTGTATTAATCTCTCAGCAAAGGACTTATTTGAACCAAAATGTATATGTACATAACTGGCTAAGACATTTTTATAGGTATATCCTTCCCTTCTCGGTATATCTCCTTCCCCCTTCTTTAATTCATAGCTTCTACCTATATCTTCTGGCATAAATGAGATTTCAGAATAATGAAATTCATGTCCATGTATCTCATCACCCTTATCTCCAAGTAGACAATCATCTATAATCTTGATAACAACATATCCTAATTTAACCTTATCTCTTAACATCCTTGCCCTAGTAGGGAAGATACCCACCATATCATATAACCTTCCATCAAGGTCTATTATCCCTTCAGTAAGATACATAAACCCACCACATTCTGCATAGATCGGTCTACCTATATCTGCAAACCTTCTAATCTCATCTCTCAGAGGATGGTTCGCCTCCAACCTTTGTGCAAAGACCTCAGGATATCCACCACCCAGATATATTACATCTACATCTCTTGGTAATTGGGTATCCTTTATGGGACTAAAAAAGAGTATCTCTCCCCCTATATTGCGAAGGATATCAAGATTATCCTCATAGTAAAAGCAAAAGGCTGGATCATAGGCAACAGCGATTCTAACAATTGATACTCTACTAAAGGCGATAGGGGTGGACTTTATGTTCGGCCTTAATAAGAGGCTATTATTAGCAACTGATAGTTGGTGATTTATATCTTTTATATCTATAGTACTAGGTATATTATAGGTTATTAGTGGTAAAGGGTTAGTGGCTAAATCAATGATCTTTTCTATATCAATACCCTTTTCTACTAAATCTATCAACCTATCAATGAACTTCTTAGATAGGATGTTCTCATTATGGGTAATCAACCCCAAATGTCTCTCTGGGATACCTAAATTTATATCTCGAGATAGATAACCAAGAACCTCTGCCTTACATCTATCTTCTACTGCATCCTTAAGAAATCTAAAGTGGCTCTGACTATTTATGTTATTAAATATGACCCCCACTATCTTTAAATCCTTATCAAATACCTCGAATCCCAGAACCAGTGCACCGACACTACGGGCCATACCACTGGCATCTACTACCAAGATCACAGGGGAATTGATCAGTTTAGCGATGTGGGCTGTACTTCCTTCCTCACCTTTTCCATTATATCCATCATATAATCCCATTACCCCTTCAATAATGGATATATCTCCCTTCTCAGAATTTTTGATAAAGATATCTATAAGGGTATCCCTATCCAATAACCAACTATCAAGATTTCTTGAAGATGTACCAACAACTACGGTATGGTAGCCTGGGTCAATGAAATCTGGGCCTATCTTAAAGGGCTGAACCCTCCATCCCCTTTTTTGTAAGGCTGACATTAGCCCGATTGAAATAGTTGTCTTCCCCACCCCACTATGTGTCCCTGCTATAATAATTCTAGGATAATTATTTTTCATTTAACCGCTACACTAATATCTTCTATGTTGGCCCCCTTTACTATCCCCATAACCTTTATCACATCTCCATAAGGGAGTCTCCTGTCAGCCTTGATAATAGCAGATTTATGTATTTGAACATCCTCTTTAGACCCCTTTAATCTCTCTTCTAATCCCTCTATAGTTAACCCTTCGCCATTTAGGTATATCTTCTTATCAATCCCCATTTCTATTATATAGTTTCTTATCTTTTCAATAGGTGTAGAGGCCTTTGACTCTGGGAGCTCTATATCTACCCTTCTGGTGAAGTCTACAAAGGCTGTACAGACCATGAAGAAGATGAGGAGAAGGAATACTATATCTGCCATAGGGGTCAGATCAAATCTGAAATCCTCGCTATCTTCCTTTCTAAATCGCATGATACCTCATCTACTACTTACCTCCTGCATAGTTTATACTGTTCCATCTTCCCCCTCTGTCACACCTTTTGTATGGAATAGTTTCTCTATCAGTTGTATAGATATCTCCTCCATCTCAAATATGAACCTATCTACCTTCCCTCTGAAATAGTGATAAATAGCCAAGGTCGGGATGCTTACAATCAGCCCTGCTGCAGTAGTAATGAGTGCCTCTGATATACCACTCGCCACAAGACTTGGATTCCCTGCCCCACTCTGGGATATTACATTGAATGCCCTTATCATACCTGTTACGGTTCCGAGAAAACCAAGCATTGGTGCAAGACTAGCGATCACACCTAATATTCTCAAGTTTGATGAGAGTAGTGAAACTTCATGCTGTCCTGCCCCCTCTATTGCCCTCTCTATCTCTATTATCCCATAATCAAACCTTAACAAACCTGCCCTCAAGATCCTGGACATAGAGATATCATATTTATGACAGATCCCAACAGCCCTATCCATCTCCTGTTTATGCCAGTATTTTTTAATGGTACTCAAAAATTCAGGGTCTATTATATTATTCCTCCTGAGATGGAATAGCCTCTCTAATGCTATACCCAAGGCAAGGACTGAACAGAAGATTATTGGGTACATGACAGGTCCACCCTTCTTTATGATAGATAAGATATTCCATTCTACATCATCTCCACCCTTGACAGATATATGGTCATCTACTGCTAATATATCTTCACCTATTAGGAAAGATAAGATAATAATACTCAGTAATAAAATGATAATGATAGTAAAACGATTCTTCATCCTCTTCCATCCATAAACTCCCCCATCCCCCTGAACTTCTCATATCTCTGTTGGATCAATTCATCAGGTGAGAGGGGTTTGAGTTCTTTAAGGTTTCTTCGGAGTGCCCGTCTCAGTATGGATGTCATCATCTTTGGATCACGATGTGCCACAGATGGTGGTTCTTTAATGATCTCATCTATTACCTTAAGTCTTAATAGATCATGGGATGTTAGACACAATGCCTTGGCAGCATCCTCAACATTTTTACCATTATTCCAAAGGATCGCTGCACATCCCTCAGGAGAAATTACTGAATATATTGCATTTTCTAACATCAATATCCTGTTACCTATACCTAGGGCAAGTGCTCCACCACTCCCTCCTTCACCTATAATTACCACAATCACAGGGACTGATAATCTATACATCTCCTTAAGATTTCTGGCAATAGCCTCTGCTTGCCCCCTCTCCTCTGCCCCTATGCCTGGGTATGCCCCAGGTGTATCCAGCATAGTGATTATAGGTTTACCAAATTTATTAGCTAATTTCATCAATCGGAGTGCCTTTCTATATCCCTCAGGATTGGACATCCCAAAATTTCTAAATACCTTTTCCTTAATATCTCTCCCCTTTTGGTGTCCAATTACAACTATAGATTCCCCTTCTAACCTTGCCAGTCCACCCACTATTGAATTTCCATCTGCAAAGCCTCGATCCCCATGAAGTTCAATAAAATCTGACATCATAAGCCTGATATAGTCCAATGTATAAGGCCGATCTGGATGTCGGGCTAACTGTGTCTTCTGCCAACTACTCAGATTAGAAAAGGTATCTTTTCTTATCCTCTTTACTTTTTTTTTTAGCCTCTTTATCTCTTCAGAGAAGTCTATATCTCCCTTTTGTGAGAGTTCTACCAACTCTTCTATCTTTTGCTCTATCTCAAATATAGGTCTCTCAAAATCTAATATCTGCACAATAATCCATCCTTCTTAAACCCCTTAATCCCACATGATTAGTTGGGGTAGGATCTTCTCTCCCCTCTCAATATCCTCCTTAAAATCTATCTCTATCCAGGGAAGTCCATCCACCTTCTCATAACCGATATCAGAGTATTTTACCAGCTTGTTGAGCACATCTTCATACTCAATATCCAAAAACCCCTCTCTGATAAAATCCTCTAAGTAAGATATTAATAAAATGGCGTCTCTCCTTGAAAGCATCAGAAAGCCCACCCCTTCACCAACCTCATCGTATTGACCCTCATGGAGATGCCTGGAGATCTCAATAACCCTTCCTCCCCTTGCGGCCAGCTTCATCTCTTCACCTGTATCCCTGAAATCAAGATCCATTAAAAAGGAATTTGGCCTCTCTGAACTAATCAACCTCCTCAGTAGTTCCTTTGGAAAGAGTACATCTCCATCTAGTATAAGTACATCATCATTCAGTTCCTTACGGGCATGCCATAAGGATAATATACTACCTCTTTCATACTCCTCGTTTATAATATACCTTATATTAATATCTTTAAAGATATTACCTTGTCTCCTTATTATCCTCTCTTTGAGATAGCCAACAACAATAATGATCTCCTTTACTCCCAGATCTGAAAGGGAACTCAGATAGCGATCGATCAATCTCCTCCCACCGATCTCTATAAGACACTTATGATTATTATCTGTAAAAGGTCTTAGCCTCTTTCCTCTACCTGCAGCCAATATTATCGCCTTCATAATCTTTTATCTTATATCAACTACTACTTCAAATCAATCCTCAAGATTCGAATCCCCGAGACCCCTATAAGAACGATAAGAACGGAGTCTTTTCTTTTCTCCCTTAAGTCTCTTCTCTACTAATATCTTCTCTTTAGCCCGCTTTGATCTTTTTCGCTTCTGACGTCTGACCTTTGCAATCCTTTGCTCCTCCTGACTCTTCTTTCCCAAAATCAAACGTTCGATCTTTTGTGTCAAGAGACGTCGGGCCAAAAATCTATTCAATGCCTGTGATCTTTCCCTCTGGATCTTTACCTCAATCCCTGTAGGGAGATGCTTAAGGTATACTGCTGTAGATGCCTTATTCACCTTTTGCCCACCTTTACCACTAGCCCGTACAAACTTCTCTATAATATCCTTCTCTGAGATACCTAACTCCTTCATATGGGCCATAAGGGCCTTTTCCTTATCTCGACTTAC
>JACRGM010000128.1 GCA_016212345.1 Nitrospinota bacterium | reverse complement strand
GAGAGTAAGGTACTTGCAGAGCTAAAGAGATTGGAAAATAAATGGAGGGGTGAAAAGGATATAGATATAAGAGAAGAGAAAGAGACAACGGAAAAGAGTAATAATACCTTGGAGGAATTGAGGGAATTAGAAAAGAAGTGGTCAGAAGAGGGGATGAGGAATGAGATAAAGGTACAGGAGAAGAGAGGGGAGGGAATTAATGTCAAAAAAGAGGGGACAATAGGAGGTGGGTATAGTAGTCTAACAATGGAGGATATGGATAGATTTCCCGGACTAAACGCTTATCATGATGGTATTGTTAAGGTAATAAATCATCAGGATGAAGTAATGCTTCGCTATCAGGATATGGTCAAACAAAGAATAGAGGATGTAAGAAGATATCCTCTCGTGGCAAAAAGACAAGGAATAGAAGGTGTAGTTTATCTAAACTTTATTATTTTATCCGATGGATTAACTCAGGATGTTAAAATCATACATTCTTCAGATTCTAAAATACTTGATGATGAAGCAGTTGCCACTATAAAAAGGGCAAATCCATTTCCTCCTATACCAAAGGAGATAAGTACCTCTCAGGTGGAAATGGAGATTTCTATTGTTTTTACCCCGTTAGAAAGAAAGCCCCGCCTCTTGTAGGTGGGGTAATTCACTAAAATCTTCTTCCTCTTCAGAATCTCTCCCAGTGTAAGACTTCACCTAGGTCTCTTTTATGATGGGCATTCACCGTCTTATCTGAATAACCGAGGGGAATGAGGGATACTAATTTATAATGGGGGGGCACTCCTAATAGATGAGCTATTTCTTGGCAATATCTCTTTTTATCCCCAGCCACCCAACATCCTGCTAATCCTAGAGCATGGGCAGAGATTAACATATTCTCTGTAGCAGCGCAACCATCTTCCAGGTAATATTTAGTATCTTTACAAAAGGTAGCAATACACACAGGTGACTGCGCAATAAACTTGCCGTAATCAGTAATCTCAGCGATCTTTTTCCTTGTCTCTTCCCGAGTAATGACTACAAATTCCCAGGGCTGAACATTATTAGCACTAGGAGCCAGCCTTCCACTGTCAATAATAGTCTCAATAATATCTGGTGGGACCGGTTGATTATTAAAACTTCTAATACTCCTTCTGGTTCTTATAGCAGTAATGGCATCCATATTTCCTTTAATCTTAAGAATTTTTGGAGCGGGAGACGGGGCTTGAACCCGCAACTTCAACCTTGGCAAGGTTGCACTCTACCACTGAGTTACTCCCGCATCCTTATCTGCATTACTTATATCACATATTTTTCTTAAAAACCAATCTTTATTTTTATGATTTTGAGGTTATGATCTTTTCTCTTTCTTCCATATCTTATCTTCATTTCCATCTAACAATCGTTTGATATTATTTTTGTGTCGGTATACCACAAGTATAGCTAAAACGGTGGAAGATATTATATAAAATTTAGGCTGGTCATATAACCCTCCTATAATCGGAAGTGAAAGGGCAGCAACCATTGACCCTAATGAGACATAACGCCAGATTGCACAGCATATGATCCAGATTGCCATGGATGAGAGAGTTGCTAATGGCATCATACATATAAAGACCCCCACGCCAGTAGCTACACCTTTTCCTCCACGAAATTTTGCAAATATTGGATACATGTGACCGATCACTGCAGATAACCCACTTATTCCAATCCATATCTCTTCGCCTAAGACAAAATATGCAATAAGTACAGCCATCACTCCCTTTAACATATCCCCTGCAAATGTCATAAGGCCTTCCTTTTTACCAATGCTCCTATAAACATTAGTTGCCCCGATGTTCCCACTCCCGTACTCCCTTATATCTATCCCCTTTTTTATCTTAGAGATAATCAGACCGACAGGGATAGATCCCATTAGATAGGCTATAGCGATTGTGATGATTTCAGCTAACATCTTTTATTCCATATACAAATCTGTTTGGTAGCAGAACTTTATAAAGTAATCCACACCTGAGATAAGACTTAGGATCAATGCAATCCATAGGGCAATCGTTCCAAGGATAAAGAAGTCAATAAAGAGTATATGGTAGTTTAGGATCAAGAGGATAATGGCGATGATCTGAGCGAACATCTTGTATTTTCCTATAGTACTTGCAGGGATTGTCAGTCTTTGTGACATTGCAATTATTCTTAAACCACTGACAGCAAATTCTCTGCATATAAGTATAACTACTATCCATGCAGGTGCCCTTCCCAATGCAACTATAGGGATAAGGGCTGCAACTATCAGAAGTTTATCAGCAATAGGATCGAGGACCTTCCCCAAGTTTGTGATCTGTCCTGTACTCCTTGCAATATGACCATCTAACCAGTCTGTAAAGGAGGCGAGGACAAAGATAATTACAGCAAAGAAGGAACTAAGTTTTGATGGTGATATTAATAGGACAACTATTAATGGCAGAAGGAATATCCTGATTAAGGTAATCTTATTTGGAAGATTCAATTTGGATATCATAATACCAATTTAATTATATGGATAATCAGTAAAAGTGATTATCCCATCTGATGAGATAAACCGATAAACCTTTTTCTCTTTTTTCATAAGAGTGTCGTAAATTGATATCACCTTTTTAACAAATCCTTCTGTTTCAGGGAATGGGGGTATTCCATTATATCTTTTAACACTATTTTCACCTGCATTGTAAGCGGCTATGGCCAATCTTAAATCACCGTTAAACATCCTTAGAAGAGTGCGGAGATATCTTATCCCACCTTCGAGATTTTGTTGAGGATTATAAGGATTCTCTACCATATAGGTTAGGGCAGTCTTTGGCATCAATTGCATTAATCCCATGGCACCAGTAGGTGATGTTGCATTGGGATTGAAATTTGACTCTGCTGTTATAATTGCAGTGATCAATTCTGGTTCTATATCATATTTATAGGCAGCACTCTCTATCTCCTCGGAAAAGTAATACCCATTGAAGATTTTTGGTCCTTTATCCAAGATTATGGTCTTTTTGTTTATCCTATTTGGTATATTTAGATCTATCCTTCTATATCCAGAATGGAGAGGGGTATCACTTAGGTGGATAGTCCCTTCTTTATCTGTATATCGAAACACTTCAGCATCTGTCTGTAATGTCAAGATAAAGAACAAAACAAAGAACAAAATCGAAAAAAACACAGCTTATTATATCCTCTAGTTAAGATAATCCATCAGTAACCTGCTTTTTGCCTTTGCTTTCAGATTTTCCTTAGCCTTTTTTTCTATCTGTCGTACCCGTTCCCTTGATAATCCTATCTCATTACCTATCTTTTCTAATGTCTTAGGTTCTCCTCCTTCAAAACCGAACCGTAATCTCATGACCTTTTCTTCTCTGGGGGATAATTCCTTTAACAGCTCATTCACCTCCCTTGTTAGAGATGATCTTAAAAGCCTTTCATCAGGAGGGGTATCAATGGCTTCTAATAGATCAATATAATTGGTTTCTTCATTATCTTTAATAGGTGTATCTAATGAGAGATGTTTCTGATAGACCCTCAGTACCGATTCTATCTCCTTGATAGAGATATTCAATTCATTAGATAGATCCTGTGCCGTTGGTTCTCTAACAAACCGCTGGAGGAGCTCTTTGTATTTCCCCCCTATTTTATAAAGTATACCAGCCTGCTTCATAGGGAGACGAACTGTACCACCCTGCTCTGCCAATGCGTGCATTATTGCCTGTCTAATCCACCAGACAGCATAGGTAATAAATTTGGTATTTTTACTAGGATCAAAACGTTTAGCTGCATGAATCAGACCTATATTCCCCTCATTGATTAGATCGATAATTGATAATCCACATCCTCTATATTTATTTGCAACGCTCACTACATACTTAAGGTTTCTTTTCACCAGCTCATTAAGGGAGATTTGATCACCTTTTTCTATCTTATATGCCAGGGCCTTCTCTTCCTCTCTGGTAAGAGGGGAAAGCTTATGTATCTCTTTGAGATACATTGATAAAGAATCTTTAGCGATAGGCTTTATTCTTCTTCTATCCTCTGATAGAGGATATTTAGTCCTCTTCCGTCTTCTTTCATATACTATGCCATTATTTTTCATAAGTAGATGACCTTCTATTAATTGTTAATTGTCACTATCTTCTTAGCATAACTGACATATTTGCTTTTTGGATAGTCGGATATCAGTATCTGAAAACTCTCTTTAGCCTTCTCAAGGTTTCCTTCTCTGATATACGATTCTCCTAAATAGTAAATTGCTTGATCCCCAAACCCCTGATCGGGATATTTAGATAATAGGTCTTGCATACGATTAATTGTCGCCTGATATGCCCCGATCCTGAAATAGAATCGTCCTATATATAATAGATTCTCTGCCAGACGTTTTTTACAGAATTTAATGTTTTCAACGGCCTCTTTATAATATAGGCTATTGGGATAATCGGATATTATCTTCTCAAATTTTTCTAATGCCATATCTGTGTTAGTCTGATCTCTATCTAAAGACTCTATCTCTTTAAAACTGCATGTCCCCATATTAAAATGTGCCTTATCAACATCAGAGTGCATAGGGTAGAGTTCAGTAAACTTCTGATACTGGAACCTTGCCTCCTCATACATCTTTTGTTTATATATTGAATCAGCTAAACCCATCAAGGCATCAATTTTATATATACTATCCGGATAATCCTCTAAAAGTCTCTCAAAATTCTTTTGCGCCTTTTCGTATCTCTTCTTCTTTATATCACTATTAGCAATTATCAATAGTTTATCTGCTGATATCTTCTCCTTCTTGGTAGTAGCACATCCAAAAATCCCTATCATTAGGGAGAGTATAATTAGATTAAGCCAGTTAAAGAATAGGGTTGCAGGGTTCATAATGGCTTTCAAATTGTTTATAAGATTGGGCATTGTTTTAGATATCAAGATATCGAACTTAAGGCAAATTATAACCTATTATAAAATAATTATTTTATCATTAATTTTTGACATGTCAAGTTAAAAGAGGTATCTCAAACTGGATAACATAACATAATTTAATTAATTATGTATAATAATATATACTCCTTTTTAAAAGATTTCAAAAAGGTCATAAGTCCTAATGCATATCTGTGGGGACAATACCATAGTCATCAAGTACAGCTCTACCTGTAAGTAGCTCGAAGAAGTCTATGAGCAACCCTATCTCCTCTGGAGTTACCTTCCTGTTCACTATGAAGCATCCAACAATAAGTGGATCAATACCAACCATATTTGCTAAATATGTTGTGAGTGGAAAATCAGCATATCTTCGAATTAACTCCACGGTCTCTTCCTGAGTTAGGTGAGTGTTGTTTTCAAACTGTTTATTTGAGCACTTACCATCCTTACAATCTTTGCATCCCTCATCCTTTGACATCTTCTCACCTCCTTGTCATAAGTTATAATTTTAAAATATGTCCCTTATCCCTTTTTGTCAAGGAGAGCGATCAGGAAAAGATTAAAAACCTAAATTAAATCCGTAAATAATGAGGTTTTCTGTAGCTATAGCTATAGTTTAAAAAATGATCTGTCCTCATTTTATTCTTGACATCTTTGATTATATATCCTATCATCTTGATTTGAATTATGAACCTAATTCCATCTCATTAAATTAATAAGTAATAAGAGGGTATAAATAATGGGCGAGGTTGAGAGACAAAATAATATCTATGACTCTACTATATCATCTCGATTTACCGAGACTCATAACATTGATGATCCTATCAATGCATCACTGAGAGACATGGGTATCTTGATTGGGGCGGATTGGAGTAATAAAGATTTGGTTCTTCTCCGTCTATCTTCTGAAATTATAGGAAATGCCCTTGAACTTAAAAAGAAAGAGAAGAAGTTACAGGAGGAGAAGAGAAAGGTCAAGGAGTTATCAGAGGAACTAGATATAGCTTATAAGAGATTGAAGACAACACAAGATGAGTTTTTAAGAGGCGAAAGGATATCTACAACTGGGGGCATTGCCGCAGGTCTAGCCCATGAAATAAAAAATCCTCTTGCTATCATAGGGATGACGATTCACTATCTGCAATCAAAACTCAGTGAATATGATCCTAAAAGAGAGCTTACCCATGCCATAATAAAGAATGTTGAAAGACTTGAGAGGGTAACTAAAGAACTTTCTAGTTATGGCAGACCAATAAACCTGAACATTAGGAGACAAAATTTACACAGATGCCTAAACTTAAATCTGGCATTGGTTAAACCTAAATGCATAGTTCAGAGGATTAAAATAAGAAAGAGATATTCAAGGCTTCCGCTGATAGAAATGGATGATGAACAGATGGATAAGGTCTTTTTGAATATCATGGATAATGCTGTAAAGGCTATGCATAGAGGCGGAGTATTAACCATATCTACTGAATTTGATGAAGAGGCAAAGATAGCGATTATTAGAATCCATAACACAGGTCCACCAATAAAAAGGAGACACCTCCCTCATATCTTTGAGCCTTTTTACACAATAGATAGAAGGGGCGAAGGAACAGGTTTAGGCCTGACAATTGCTCAGAGCGTAGTTTTAAGGCATGATGGTCAGATTACTGTTAAAAGCGAATCATCTGGTAAAGATAAGGGAACAACCTTTATTATTCGTTTACCCTTC
>JACRGM010000127.1 GCA_016212345.1 Nitrospinota bacterium | reverse complement strand
TGCGCCTTGAAGACGAACCAAAATTCTGCGCCATATGTACAACTTATTTCTGCGCAGTGCCTTACTCGGATTTCTCCCTCTAGCCTTGTGTAATTTATAGAGCACTGTAATAGTGCTCTATTTATTATCTGAAAATCTATAGCACCTCTCTTGGATATATCTCCTGTAAATCAACAATCGTCTCTGTTAAAAAGACACTCCACCCCTCCTTTTTCATGAGGGGACAGGCCTCTTTAGCAATATTATAATCTGAGAAGAGACCAAAGACAGTTGGACCGCTCCCTGACATTATAGAACATGCTGCCCCTACTAACTGTAGTTTATCCTTTATATCCTTTATAACTGGAAGTCTCTTTAAAGCTGGGGATTCTAGGTCATTTAATATATATCTTCCTATCCCTTTGATCTCTCCCATATCCAATAATGGGATTAACATTGATAGATTAATACTATTTTCTTTATTTGTCAACTTCAAATCTAGGTTATGGTATACCCATGAGGTGGAGAGGGGTAGATTTGGATTGACCAGTACTACTGGTATCTTTTTGCCAGGGGATAAATATTCTAACTCTTCCCCTCTACCCCTGGCGATTGCCCTTGTTCCAAAGATGAAAAACGGGACATCTGAGCCTAATAATTTTGCAAGATCGATCAATTTATCCCTTTTCAACCCAAGATCCCATAATCTATTTAGACCTATGAGGGTAACTGCTGCGTTACTACTTCCACCCCCTAATCCTGCTGAGACAGGTATATATTTATCAATCTTTATTAAAACCCCCCTATCAATCTTTATATCTCCCTTAATAAGTTCCGCAGCCCTATATGCTAGATTGTTCTCATCCTCTGGAACAGAGCTATTATTACATAATACTACTATCCCTCCCTTTATCCTCTGGAGGGTTACTATATCATAAAGATTGACCATCTGTAGGATAGTCTCCACCTCGTGAAACCCATCCTCTCTCTTTCTATAGACCTTTAGTCCAAGATTGATCTTGGCGGGTGATTTTATTCTTATTTCTCTCATTTCGGTTTCAGGATGGAACTTATAAAAGTGAAATTGTGAATGTGGAATGTGTAATTTATTATCTGAAAATCTAGAGCTATTCTTTTATTAACTCCATGAGCTTTTTAAGTTTGTCTCTGATCTTCTTATTTTCCGCTTCTTCACTACTCAAGGATAGTGATTTTTCCCATACCTCCTTGGCCTTCTGATAGTTTTTCAACTCGAAATGAATATCCCCTAAGTGATCATATATTATTGCATCAGATTCAATAAAGGTAATCGCCTTTGTGATCTCTTCCAATGCCTTATCAAGCATCCCTTTCTTGAAATATACCCAAGCAAGGCTATCTAAAAAGTAACCATTAGTCGGTTCTATCTCTAATGCCTTATTCACATGATAGATCGCCTCCTCTAAATTGATCCCCATGTCAGCATACATATAACCAAGGAAATTATGGGCATTAGAATGGTTAGGGTCAATCCGAATCGTATTCTTCATCTCTTCAATCGATCTTTCAAAATCTTTCACCTTTTCATAGGTTGCCCCTAGATAGAAATGATATGTAGCATTTTCCGGGTCAAGCTCTATTGCCTTTTTAATGCTCTTTATGGCTGCCTCATAATCATTAGTATTTGATAACGCTACTCCTAGAAAGAAATGGAGTGTCGAATTATCAGATTCTATCTTTATACTCCCTCTTAAGACCTTTATACTCTCATCAATCATCCCAAGTTTCTCATATAGCCAAGATGTCTCGATTTGAATCTCAATCAAATTTGGTTTTCTTTTGAGGATATAGTTCAATTCACTTAATGAATCTTCATACCTTTTCATCTCTTTATATATCATTGCTATATAGTAGCGGACATCGTCATTTTCTGGTTCTGAAGCAAGAACTATCTGAAACTCCTCAAGTGCCTTTTGATAATCCTTCTGCTCATAATATATCAATCCTACCATGAGGTGTACATTAAGATTCTCCGGTTCTATCTTAGTTATCTCTTTGAATTCCTCTAATGCCTTATCAAAGGATTTCTGCAAGATATATACCTCTCCTAACCTATTACGTATACTGTTATTCTTGGGATCTATTCTTAATATCTTATTATAAATCTCTATTGCCTCATCATATCTCTCCTGAACCCTATAGATCCAAGCTAGATACTCCCATCCTCTTTCAAAAGAGGGGTGTTGTTTAACAACCTTTTTAAAATACTCCTCAGCAGTGGGAAAGAGCTTCATATCTGCGTATACCTTACCTAAATAGTACATACCTAGTGGAGAATCTGGTGTGAGCTCTATATATCTCTCCAGTGCCTTTATGGCTTTATCATTCTCCCCAACCTCCGTGTATACTATCCCAAGAAAGAGATATGTATCTTCATTATCAGGGTCTATCTTCAGTATTTCATTGTACTGAGCTATTGAAGAGTCATATTGGTGCATGCTATGGTAAAGCTTACCTAACATTATCCTTATGGGTATATACTTAGGATTTATATCAAGTGCATCCTCACAGATGGAGATTGCCCTCTTCAATTCCCCTATTCGGATATAGACTGAGGCAAGATACCAATAGAGGATAGGCGATTCAGGATCATATTTGATAGCCTTCTGGTATCCTTTTATGGCATTCTTAAAATCGTTGTTATGTTCATACATTTGGGCCATGAGATAATGGTAATATGCCCTGTAATCTATCTTCTTTTCAGCATCGATTATTTCCTCCTCCTCTTCAATCTCCTCAATAACTGGGGGAGAGGGAGGAATATCTTTTTCAGCATGACCAGATGATCTGAATAATGCACATCCATGCATAGATAGGGATATAATAATAGAGAAGATAAATGTTATTAGGAAAGATGATATTACACTCCTTGGGGTTATCTTTATCTTTTTATAGGCCAACCCTTTGATCATAAGTCTTTTCAGGGCATCTTTTATCTCTTGATTTTTTAGGGGTTTTAACTCCCTTTCTATATCTTCCATATCAGAAGGTGATAATCTTCTCTCTCTGATCTCTTCTATTTCATCTTTTTTTTCTTTAATCTGATCCCTTCTCCTTTGAATCTTCCCAAACCTGAAATGTATCTTTTTTATTATCTTTCTATCTGACAATCTGTTTAATTTATTAATGATCATATCCTCCATAAAACTTAACTGTTGAATCCATATCGGATCCGAAACATTTACCAAAAGGACATTAAACCTTATGTGATCAGGTTGGGCTATGGAGGCAATTTTATCACCCACAACCCCATCCCAGGCAGATAGGAGTTTTTGTTCTCTTAATTTTTGTTCTATACCAAGATTTTTAAAAGAATCCTTCAGAACTACCTTGAGAGTTTTAAATCCTTTTTTTTCTTTTTTATAAGAATACTTCTTCTCCACAAATAAGACACAAAATTGATAGATAAAATACCTTATATCATTAAGATAACAGGCATATTAATTTATGTCAAGTAAGAGATTTATGCATAAAATTTTTGTTTGATTTATTTAGATGTATATGGTATATAATCTCAACTATATCTTTATATTTTTATATCTTTCAAGGCTTGTTTACAATTAGAGGGGGGTATATATGACGAAGTTAGAGATAATCAATAGGATTACGCAAGAGACAGGGGTGGCGAGGAATAAGGCAGAAATGGCTGTGGAAGAGGTCATTAAACTAATCAAAGAGGCCTTAAGTAATGGGGAATCGGTAATAGTTAGGCGATTTGGCTCTTTTCAGGTAAGAGAGAAGAGGGCGAGGATTGGCCGGAATCCTAAGACAGGGGAATCCGCAGAGATATCTGCAAGGAGGGTAGTAAGGTTTAAATCTGGTAAATATTTTAAAGATGCAGTAAGTAACACCTCAGGATCTTGAGATATAGATTTTCGTGGAATTATGCGTTGTGGAACAATAGGAATATGGGGGATTTAGATAATCAGCATTGCATCGCCATAACTATAAAAGCGATATCTCTTCTCTATTGCCTCCATATAAGCCTTCATAATCAATTCCCTTCCTGCAAAGGCACTCACTAGTATAAGGAGGGTAGACCGTGGGAGGTGGAAGTTTGTTAGTAATGTATCTACACATCTGAATCTGTGGCCTGGGTATATAAAGAGATCAGTATATCCGCTATGTGGGATCATCCTGCCATGACTTTTTATAATGTGCTCCAATACCCGTGTGGTTGTAGTACCTACAGCTATAATACGCCTTTTGTTTTCTTTTGCCTCATTGATTTTATGTGCATTAATGGTATCAACCTCATAATATTCTGACTCCATCTTATGCTCAAGGATATTATTGAGCCGTATAGGACGAAATGTGCCTGGTCCGATATGTAGGGTTATTGTAGAGATCTCTATCCCCATATCCTCTATCCTTTTGAGGAGGTCTTTTGTAAAATGAAGACCTGCTGTAGGGGCAGCAATCGCCCCTCTATGTTTGGCATAGACCGTTTGATAATGTTCATTATCAATCTCCCTGATTGAATGAGGAGTAATAGTTCCTTGTAAATCCCTTTTGATATAAGGTGGGATAGGGGGGTATCCATATCTCTCCACCTTTTCATTAAAATCACCACTGTACTTAAATTCGATTGTTACCTTTCCATCGTTATCTTGTGATATTATCCTCCCCTCTAATTCCCCTTTTTCAAAGATGATCATGGTACCGACAGGGGATCTCCTCCTACCTCTTATGAGGGTCTCCCATGTATTCTTATCCCTCTCCTTAAGGAGTAGTATTTCTATCTTACCCCATCCTTCTTTTTTCCTCCCTATAAGTCTTGCAGGAAAGACCTTTGTATCATTGAGGACAAGGAGATCTGTTGATCTTAAAAAGTCAGTAATATTGCAAAAGATAGTGTGGGTTATACTTCCCTTATCCTTATCAATGACCATCAGCATGGCTCTATCTCTGATCTTCAAAGGATACCGAGCTATTAGCTCTTTAGGTAGTTTGTAATCAAGATTCGAGATATTCATAAAGCAGACATAAGGTCAACAAGAATTTAGGTATCTTCCCTCATTTCTTTGAAAAAAAAAGTAGAATAAAGGAGAGAATTGTACTGATTATAATAGATGTCGTGATGGGAAAGTAAAAGATAAAGTTTTTTCTTCGTATATAGATATCCCCAGGGAGTTTTCCTACCCATGGCAATTTCTCCGCAAATAGGAATATGCTACCAACAATTACAAGGATTACTCCCAAAAGTACCAATACCTTTCCAAATGAGCTTAACTCTGACATATAGATTTCCATATAACAAATTACACGGCGTTATCAGTCGAAATCCTCGACGGCGTACCACTCAGTACGCCTTACTCGGATTTCTCCCTCTAGCCTTGTGTAATTTATTATCTGAAAATCTATAGGATCAACCTTCTCTGTAGTAAACCCCGAGAGAAAATCCTTTATTATCCATAATATTAGACTATTTTTGGTTAATTATAATAAAACCACATCTCTCCTTTGGAAAAATCGTACTCTTTTTTCATTTATTTTCCTCCTGATACTGTTTTGATTCCTTTCTGGTTGCCTTGCGGGCAGAAATAATTCTAATTCTGCAACAGTCGGCATCCAACTGCTGTATAGATGCCATAATT
Source organism: Nitrospinota bacterium (assembly GCA_016212345.1). Classification (GTDB taxonomy): domain Bacteria; phylum Nitrospinota; class Nitrospinia; order SZUA-224; family SZUA-224; genus SZUA-224. Next base: position 15 of record JACRGM010000127.1, on the reverse strand, counting down.
TAATTTCCTTTCTTA
>JACRGM010000129.1 GCA_016212345.1 Nitrospinota bacterium | reverse complement strand
ATTTCTGACCACCAAGTTCAATTACACCAGGATCTTCAGCAACCTTTAGTCTTATCCAATTGTAATGGCCCGCAGGCAAGGGGTATCCATTTAAGAGGATCTCACTATGGCCATCGCCACCGTTTAGCTCAAGTAGATCGATATGTCTAGGCTGATCAAAATTAATGTTCAGCTCTTCGCCTTTTGCTGGTTTAATCCCTACCCCAGTAAAATTAATAACAACACTGATAGCCCCATCCACTGGGGCATCTGTTATGTTGAGGGAGAGAGAACCCATGGATATATCTTTACCTTCATCTGACCCACAGCCTGTTAGAGAGAGGGTCAACAAGGCTGTAAATACCACCCATATAAATCTGTTCTTTTTCATAAAACACCCCTTCCTCTGAAAATACCCTTTCAGCCTCCAACAAAGACATGGACAAAGACACGGACAAACAAGTTTGTCCATGCCACCTACCTTTATATACTATATATATAGATTTAATAGCCTTATTATACTACACAATATAAATTTTTGTAACTGTCTATGTAAATTCTCAATAAAGGGTCTTACGACTCGAACGTACAAATATTTCCTTGACTTTTCATTCCATAATGACTACACTTTTTATTAGGACATCAATTAATTTAATGCATTTGTATTAGTAAAAGGAAAGTGGAATATGGCTGTAATCGCAATGTTCTATGGCATCATCATCTCGATGTACTACTTTGATAAGAGGAAACATCACATGCCTCATATTCATGTAAGATATCAGGATCAGGAAGCTGTTGTGTCAATTCCGGATGGCGAAATTTTAGAAGGTGAAATCAAGCCAAATAAAATGAAACTTGTTCTGGCGTGGGTTGAGATTCACAAGGATGAACTCATGGCTGACTGGGAACTTGCCAGCCAAGGGGATACAATTTTCAAAATTGATCCTTTGAAATAGGAGTTGTCAATGAACCCAAGAGTTAAAAATGTAATACCTAATCCAGATTACACAATAACTCTGACATTTGATAATAATGAAGTCAAAATTTTCGATATGAAGCCCTATCTAACAAAGGGTATTTTCAAAGAGTTAAACGATATAAATACATTCAACACAGTAAGACCTTTTCTATGGAGTATCCAGTGGAAGAATGGACAAGATTTATGTCCTGATACTCTCTACATGGAGGGCGTTGAGGTCAGGTCTTGAAATATCACTTTCCTTAACGGTCTGGCCATAGTAAAAATATAACAAACTGTTTCTTATATTTCAAGACATGACCTCAGATTGATTTCATGTTTTATTCAGAATCTTTTAATAAAAACATAATCCCTATAATTGGATACCACAATTCTGGCAAGACCTTATTCCTTGAAAAGATCTTAATACTCTTTGAATCTTTAAAGATAAATATCTCTGTTATTAAACATACCCATCATCCAATAGAAGGTAGTGTTTATGATAAGGACACATCCAGGTTGATGAGTAGAGGGATCTCTTCTGTAGGATTATTATGTGACCATTCATTCAAACTTGATAAAAAAGATAGTAAGATAGATTTAGAAGAGGTTATCCCTCTTCTTAAGGATTCAGATATCCTGTTCTTAGAGGGATTTAAAGGTATCTCTCTCCCAAAGATAGAGATATATAGAAGGGATGTTTCAGAAAGACTTATTGCAACTAATGATCCATATGTTAAGGCTATTGTTACTGATGATGAAATTGTATGTGATAGAAAGATAAAGATATTTAAGACAAAGGAGATCAAAAAGATATTTGATTGGATCTGGAAAAATATTAAATAGTCAATCAATCTTAATACTCACCTTTTTGGGATTCTTTACCCCTTTAAGTGGTTTGATAAGTCCTAAGATAGTGCTTTTAAATATCTTCTCAACAAATGAATTAAGCTCGATATCTTTCCCATCTACATTTAATTTAACCTTTTTTTCTCTTTTCTCTTTGGTCTCAGATTTGTTACTCATTTGTACATTTGATATTGTACTGTTACAACAATTGAATCTTTACCTTTGTCCCTTTCTTTATCTCACTCTTATCTCCTGGTATCTTTAATAATGCATCTGATAGGGCTAATGAGAGGAGATTTGCCGAACCTTGATGGGTAGGAGGGATTGAGACAAAGATTTGGTTATCTCTTTTTATGGTCTTGACCCTGAGTATCTTCATACGTCCTGGTTCTACGGTGATATCTTCATCCAATATTGCCTCTGTCTCTTTCAAACATAGATCTTCCCTTCCCATAAATCTCATGATCACGGGTCTTACAAACTCATAAAATGTTATCATGGTAGCTACTGGATTCCCGGGAAGCCCAAATACAATGGTCTTATCCTTTTTGCCAAATACCGTAGGCTTTCCAGGTTTAATAGCAACTTTATCAAAAAATATCTTAATACCCACCTCTTTAAAAACCTTCTTTACAAAATCAAAATCTCCGACAGAAACGCCTCCTGATGTAAGAAGGAAATCAGAATTTAGACCTTCATTTACCTTTTTATAGATATCTTCAAATCTATCCTCAGCCCTTTCTAATATTATAGGGTATATTCCACACTCATTAAGCTGACTTATCAATGCATACTTATTTGAATCCCTTATCTTTCCATCCTTTAATTCCTCATCAATATCTAGTAATTCATCACCTATAGTCAAGATTGCCACCTTGGGTTTTCTATATACCCGCAATCTTGAAATCCCAAGGGATGCACATAAGGCAATTACAGCAGGTGTCACTTTAAAGCCTTTTTTAAAGACAATCCCACCTTCTTTTATATCTTCTCCTCTATAACATATATTTCTTCCCTTTGCGACCCCCTTATAGACCTTTACAATATCACCCTCCTCTTCAGTAAACTCTTTCATCACCACAGTATCAGCACCTGCTGGTATCTTCCCTCCTGTCATTATCTTTATTGCCTCTCTATTTCCTACCTCTTTTTCAGAGACCTTCCCTGTCTGAACCATATCAATTATATTTAGGATTATAGGCATCTCTTCAGAGGCCTTTTCAATATCTTCGGAGCGAACAGCATACCCATCCATTGCAGAGCGATCATAAGGAGGAAGATCTGTAGTGGCATAAATATCATGAAATAAGACACAACTCAGGCTATCAACTATTGACACCTCATCCATCTCACATAGACCTTCTGATTCTCTATCAATTATCTCTTTAGCCTTAACAATATCTATCATTTTCCCCCTCTGAAAATAGCCTTTCACCCTACCACAAATGCACGGACAAACAAGTTTGTCCATGCCACCCACCTTTATCCTCCGATTGAGGACATCAAACTCTTGAATTCATATCTACAGGATGCCATATTATCTGGATTAAATCTATGCATAAAAGGCTTAGACCTTATCACCTTTTTTATCATCATGGTCAATATCCTGTCAGATATCCCTTTATGTAATGCCTCGCCGATATAAAATTCCTTCCTCTCCTCTAATAGGCATAATCTAAGCCGACCATCTGCAGTCAATCTAACCTTGTTACAGTTGCTACAAAAATGTTGGCTTATCGGGCTAATAAATCCCACCCTTAATAGATCTCCTTTTATACGGTAGTAATCTGCTGGCCCAGCCCCTTTTACAAGAGCCTGCTCATGCTCAAGATGGAATTCCCTTCTTATCATCTTCTCTACCTCCTCCATCGGTATAAAATATCTTGCAGGGAGAAAGGTCTTCCTATTTATCGGCATACATTCAATAAATCTGAGATTGATAGGTCTACCCATAAAATGCCTCACCATCTTAATCACCTCATTGTCATTTATTCCCTTCATTACAACCATATTTATCTTTACAGGTGTAAGATCCGCATTAAGGACGCTATCAATCCCATCCAATACATCCTTCAGGTTGCCACCTTGTGTAATCTCAAAGAATCTTTTGGGATATAAAGAATCAAGACTTATATTCACCCTATTTAATCCAGCACTCTTTAGGGATTCTGCATATCTTGATAGGAGGGTACCATTTGTGGTTATTGAAAGATCGGATATACCTTGAATATTGGAGAGTTTACTTATAAGGTATATTATATCTCTCCTCAATAATGGTTCACCACCTGTAATCCTCACACTGGTAATACCAAGGTGGATAAATGTCCTTGTTATCCTTTCTATCTCTTCATAAGAGAGGATATCTCTACGATCTAATAGAGGGACACCATCCTTTGGCATACAATATATACATCTAAGATTACACCTGTCAGTGATTGATATCCTGAGATACCTTATTACTCGATTATATCTATCTATAAGGGGAGACATAATAAATTCTAAATTTCTCTTGTTCCCAAGCTCCTGATTAGCAATGAGAGGTTAAAAGAGTTACCACCATTATCTCATCACCCTTCTGTATCCACCCTCCTCTCTTTACCTTTGCAAAGAGACCTTCCCTAGGCATAACACAATCTCCAATGCGATGATATATTGCACAGCGATCATGACATTCCTTTCCGATCTGGGTTATATCTATAATTACATCCCTTCCTATACTGAGTGATGTCCCAATCTTTAACCCCGAGAGATCTATCCCTCTTGTTGTCAGATTCTCGGCAAAATCCCCTGGTTTGAGATATAAATCACTGGTCTTAATCTTTTCAATACTCTCTTTTGCAAGTAAGCTGATCTGTCTATGCCAGTCACCACCATGTGCATCTCCTTGGATACCAAATCCCTTTTTGACAAAGGCCTTCCCTACCCCACTCTTTTTTGTCCCCTTCTTTTCACTGATATTAATAGATACTATATATCCT
>JACRGM010000011.1 GCA_016212345.1 Nitrospinota bacterium | reverse complement strand
TAGCTGAATTTGATAAAGAAGGGATAGAAGAAGAGGAATTGGCATCAGAAGAAAAGGAGGCCTTGTTGGCTGAAATGGAGAGCGAGGAAGATGTTGATGAGGATGTTGATGAGGATGAGGAGATAAGGAAAGAAGGAGATATAGAAATTAAGGAGGGAAGGAGTATGGGATTTGAGGATAGTCAGAGAAAGGATAGAATGAAGGAGATGAGCATAGGGGAAGGTGGTCTAAAAGGGACAATAGAGCTCTATGTTAAGACAGTAGCTGAGAGGGTATTAAAGGAGACGATTAAGACGACGGTATCAGATCTGTCAAAAGAGATATCAAATACAGTAAAGGAGGTCGTAGGGGAGGTAATCCCGGGTCTTGCTAGAAGACTTATCAAAGAGGAGATCGAAAAGATAAAGCAGAGTATTACTCTATCTTAGTATTAGTCAAACCACTGATCCAGTATCTGCTCAAATATAGCTATGATTCAGACACCCAAAATCCGATTTAGGATTTTTTTGGGAAATAGTCAAGTCGCCTGAAAGACAAGGCCACAGGCGATTTTACGACGCAACCGTACCTCACCCGTATGGTGAGGAGTAAAATCGCCGAGAACGCAGTATTTCAGGATGAATTGACGATTTCAAAAAGAGGTAAATAAGATTGGATAAGATTGGATTAAATAAGAGGTATGATCCTATTGGGGTGGAGGATAAATGGTATAACTATTGGATGGAGAAGGGGTATTTTCATGCTGATGAGAAATCAGATAACCCCAAAAGATACTCTATTGTTATCCCCCCACCGAATATAACCGGATCTCTCCATATAGGGCATGCCCTGAACAATGTACTCCAGGATATCCTAATCAGGTGGAAAAGGATGGATGGATTTAATACCTTATGGATACCTGGTGTAGATCATGCAGGAATAGCTACACAGAATATAGTAGAGAAGCAACTTATGGAAGAAGGAAGGAATAGACATGAATTAGGGAGAGAAAGGTTTATTGAGAGGGTATGGAAGTGGAAGGAGGAATCGGAGAAGACGATCATAAAACAGCTAAAGAGGCTTGGCTCTTCATGTGACTGGGAGAGAGAGAGATTCACGATGGACAAGGGGCTTTCTATTGCAACAAGAGAGGTATTTGTGAGTCTTTACGAAGATGGTCTTATCTATAAAGGTGATTATATTATCAACTGGTGTACAAGGTGCCATACCGCCCTCTCAGATCTAGAGGTGGAACATGAAGAGCAAAAAGGGAATCTTTACTATATTAGATATCCCCTTATGATTGAAGGTGAAAAACGTCCATCTACTGATCATCTGACCATAGCTACTACCCGTCCAGAAACCATACTTGGTGATACAGCGATTGCCGTTAACCCTAGAGATAGTAGATACATATCCCTAATAGGGAGGAGTGTATTACTCCCTATAGTGAACCGAGAGATACCTATAATTGCAGATGAATATGTTGATGAATCATTCGGTACAGGGGTATTAAAGATCACACCTGCACACGATCCATACGATTTTGAGATAGGATCTCGACATAATCTACCTCAATTAAAGGTGATAAACGAGAATGGGAGAATGAATGAAAAGGCGGGGAGATATAAAGGGATGGATCGTTTCGAGTGTAGGAAGGAGTTAGTGAAGGGTCTTAAAGAGGAGAGGTATCTGGTAAGGATCGAAGATTATTCTCACTCAATAGGTCACTGTTATAGATGCAAGACTATCATTGAACCAACCCTCTCAAAACAGTGGTTTGTAAAGATGAAACCCCTATCCGAGCCTGCAATCGAGGTTGTCAAGAATGGGAGGATAAGGATTATCCCGAGGGGATGGGAGAATACCTATTTTGAGTGGATGAAGAATATTAAAGATTGGTGTATCTCCCGTCAGATATGGTGGGGGCATCAGATCCCTGCATGGAACTGTCTTGATTGTAAAGGGATAACTGTCTCGAGGAAAGAACCAGAGAGGTGTATAAAGTGTGGGGGAAGTAATATAGAACAAGAGAGAGATGTTCTCGATACATGGTTTAGTTCTGCACTATGGCCATTCTCAACCCTTGGATGGCCTGAGAAGACACAGGAATTAAGTCTCTTCTATCCAACATCTGTCCTTGTAACCAGTTTCGATATCCTCTTCTTCTGGGTGGCAAGGATGATTATGATAGGATTACGGTTTATGAAGGATGTACCATTTAGGGATGTCTATATACATGCCCTAGTAAGAGATGCTGAAGGTCAGAAAATGAGTAAATCCAAGGGAAATATTATTGACCCTCTCCTTATGATGGATAGATATGGAACAGATGCATTCAGATTCACATTGGCTGCCTTTGCTGTCCAAGGGAGGGATATAAGACTATCCAAAGAGAGGATTGAAGGATATAGAAATTTTGTAAACAAGCTGTGGAATGCCTCAAGGTTTACCTTCCTAAACCTCTCTGATTACAACGGCGGAACTAGAATAGAGGTTGATAAATCAGACCTTAAACTTGTTGATAGGTGGATACTTAGCCGTCTAAATCGTACTATATTAGAGGTAAGGAAGGCACTTGATGATTATAAGTTTAATGAGGCAGCAAATTCGATATATCAGTTCATATGGCATGAATTTTGTGACTGGTACATAGAGTTGATCAAGGCCCGACTCATTGATGAAGGTAAAGAGAAGAGGATATCCCAGAATATCCTTGTCAATGTCCTAGATAAGAGTCTTAGACTCCTCCATCCTTTTATGCCTTTTATCACAGAGGAGATAGGAGAGCAACTCCCATATAAGAGGGAGGGTATGATGGTCTCCCCATATCCCGAGTTTGAGGAGGATATGGTTGATGATATAGCGGAGAAAGAGATGAATATGATAATGGATTTCTTGAGGGAAATAAGAAATATCAGGGCAGAGATGGATATTCCCCCATCAGAGAGATTGAAGGTGATTCTCAATGTAGATAATAAGAATAAGATAAATGTTCTAGTAAGAGAAAAGGATTATATATGTAGACTCGCTAGAGTTAAGGAGCTTAAGATAGGTCTTGATAATAAAAGAGAGGAATCTGCTGCAACTGCTGTAATAGATGGTATAGAGATATTTATCCCTCTCGAAGGGCTTATTGACTTTAAAGAGGAGAAGATAAGGCTGGAAGATAAATTACAAGAGGTGAGAAAGGATTTGATATTTGTCAGTAAAAGGCTCTCCAACAGGGATTTTATAACAAATGCCCCACCAGAGGTTGTAGCAAAGGATAAAGAGAAACAGAAGATGTTGATAGGTAAAGAGAACAAACTTCAAGAGAACCTAAAGAGTATAACAAGGATGTGTGAGTAAGCCCCATGTTCCCTATCCTTCCTTCCATAAAGGGTTTCATAGAGATAGCACTGAATGAAGATATACAGATAGGGGATATTACAACTAATGCCATAATTGAGGAAGACTCCATATCTGTAGTAAATGTCATTGCGAGAGAGGATATTATCCTCTGTGGAGGAGATATCTTTAAGGAGGTATTTCTTTTCCTCAACCAATCAATAAGGTTTCAGGAGAGATGTAGGGATGGAGACAAGGTCTCTTGTGGAGAGGTCATCATGGAACTCTCTGGGGATACCAGATCCCTCCTTATAGGTGAGAGGGTCGGATTAAATATCCTCCAGAGACTAAGCGGTATTGCTACACTGACGGCTAAATATGTAGAATTGATAGAAGGCTATAAGGCAGAGATAATCGATACCCGTAAGACGATGCCCCTATGGAGGGGAATGGAGAGATATGCCGTTAGATGTGGTGGGGGAAAGAACCACCGTTCAGGGCTTTCAGGGGGTGTACTGATTAAAGATAATCATATCAGAGCGGTTGGTAGCATCAAGGGTGCGATAGAGAGGGTAAAAAGGAATCTGACCAGAATGGTGAAGATAGAGGTAGAAGTAGGGGATCTAAAAGAAGTGGAGGATGCATTGGAGGCTGGTGCAGAGATTATAATGCTTGACAACATGTCTATCTCTGAGATAAAGAAGGCTGTGAGATTGATAAATGGAAGGGTACCAGTAGAGGTATCAGGGAACATAGATATGGAGTCAATAGTTGAGGTGGCAAAGACAGGGGTAGATTATATCTCTGTGGGGAGTTTGACCCATTCTGCCTCAGCAGTTGATATAAGTATGGAGATGGGGTAGATCAAATATCGGTATATGAGATCAAGAGAGGTCTCTCAACAGGATTGATCGGTTCAAAGATACATCTATTTGAAGATGTCGAATCGACAAATGATATAGCAAAGAGATTTGCATTAGAGGGAAGAGAGGAAGGTACTGTTATCATATCTGACTCCCAGAGTAGAGGAAAGGGAAGGGATGGTCATTCATGGTTATCCCCAAAGGGTATGGGTATATATCTATCTGTTATCCTGAAACCCAATATATCTCCTACTGATGTATCACAACTTACCATTGTTGCAGGGGTTGCCACTGCCCAGGCTATCCAGGATGTATCCCATATCTCTATCTCCATCAAGTTGCCCAATGATCTCATGATCAGGGGAAAGAAGTTAGGAGGTATCCTTTTAGAGACATCTTCTACAGGTAATACCCTCAACTATGTAATTATCGGTATAGGGATAAATGTAAATACAGATGTATCCTCTTTTCCTCAGGAGGTGAGATCGATTGCCACCTCAATCAAAGAGGAGAAGGGTGTATCTCTGAAACGTATTAGATTGATCCAGAGACTCCTTGAAAGGCTGGATGAGTGGTATAAGATATATATATCAGGTGGGATGGAGGATATTATGAGGGTGTGGTCTGAATTCGTAAATCGAGAATTTTAAAACCCAAATTTAGGTTATATAGATTTTCAGATAATAAATTACACAAGGCTAGAGGGAGAAATCCGAGTAAGGCGTACTGAGCGGTACGCCGTCGAGGATGTCGACTGATAACGCCGTGTAATTTGTTATATGGAAATCTATAAAAGAGTCATTACCATGTTACTTGTAATAGATGTTGGAAATACAAATATAGTACTTGGTCTCTATACCCCCAAAAGGCTAGTTATCCACTTTCGCATCAGTACAAAAAAGGATTGGACATCTGATGAGTATGGTCTCCTTCTGAGGAATCTTTTATCATTAAACAATATAGATCCCAAAGGGATAAAAGATGCTATTATCTCCTCTGTTGTCCCCCCTGTACTACCTGTTATAGAGGATATGATAAATAGATATTTTAATATCTCCCCACTGATAGTAGAACCTGGGATAAAGACAGGGATATCTATCCTCTATGATGATCCAAGGGCTGTAGGGGCAGACAGGATAGTCAATGCGGTTGCTGGTTATGAAGAGTATGGTGGACCATTGATCATAGTTGATTTTGGTACAGCAATTACCTTTGATGTGATATCAAAGAAGGGGGAGTACTTAGGTGGTGTAATATTTCCAGGGATCATTATCTCCTCAGAGGCGCTCTTTAAATACACTGCACAGCTCCCAAAGGTAGAGATGACAAGACCTGATACTGTTATAGGAAGGAGTACTGTTGGGAGTATGCAGAGTGGGATTATATTCGGCTACGCTGAACTGGTTGATGGGATTGTCAACAGAATAAAGAGAGAGATTGAGGGAGAGCCTTATGTCATTGCAACTGGAGGGCTTGTTCACCTGATCTCCTCAGAATCGAGTGTGATCAAAAAGGTTGACCCCTTCCTCACCTTAAAGGGGTTAAAGATCATCTTTGAGCGGAATAAAACCTCCATCTAATCCCCCCAGAACCTGTAGGAGCTTTTAATAATAAAGGAAAATTCAAAGCATTTATCTGTTCCCAACTACTTAGGCACTACGCAGAAATAACTTGCACATCTGGCTTGTCTTTTGTTCCGTCTTCAGCGTTGCACCAAAGGTTACATATTAATAATATGCGCCCTTTGGTGCGCCTTGAAGACGAACCAAAATTCTGCGCCATATGTA
>JACRGM010000126.1 GCA_016212345.1 Nitrospinota bacterium | reverse complement strand
TAAAAACCGTTTATATGGGTAAAACTTACATTATTTCTCGTTCCCAAGCTCTGCTTGGGAACGTTTATGTCACAAAAGCTCCTGCTTTGACTATAGAAGAAGCAGAGCTTCTTAGTCAAACGCGTTGCTAAGCAGAGCTTATCAACGAGAGGTTAAAATCAATTACAACGTCTTTACCGAATATTTACATTTCGCCTCTTAAACTCATCTTTGAATTTTGATTTGTCATTTTGCATTTTTATTTTTGATTTTTACATTCCCTTCGGCAAGCTCAGGACAGGACTTCTAAGATACTCAACTTTTGTGCGAAAGAACCATAAATTAAGGATAAATATTATATATTAAATCTATAACTCATCATTTATGATAATATAAGTTTAGGTATTTCTTGTCAATATTTTTGATTTTCTCTAAATTTTTTGATAATCTACTTTAATCTACTTTAGGGTTTGAATTTACAGAAGATATTTTAACCTATGCGAATGGAAGATTCTATACAATCTAAATCACCCGCAGGTGGATTACTCTCCCATGGTTATACATCTTGTGCAGGATGTGGGGCATCCCTTGCCATGCGCTATACCCTTGAGGTATTAGGAAGGGAGACAATAGTTGTTATTGCAGCAGGTTGCTGGTCTGTTATCGCAGGTTCATTCCCATATTCTGCCTTAAATGTCCCTGTATTTCATACAGCATTTGAAACCGCTGCATCTGTCGCTGCTGGAGTAAAGGCCGGTCTTATGATGCAAGGTGACACAGATACCAATGTACTGGCATGGGCAGGGGATGGAGGGACATTTGATATTGGGATGCAGGCGCTCTCAGGTGTTGTCGAAAGGAATGAGGATATGATATATGTCTGCTATGATAATGAGGCATATATGAATACCGGTATACAGAGGAGTTCATCAACGCCTTGGGGGGCATGGACAACTACCACCCCAGGAGATTGTACTAAGAGCAGACCAAAGAAGAACATGGTTGAGATCTTGGCTGCCCACAGGATCCCCTATGCAGCTACTGCCTCTATTGCCTATCCACATGACCTGATGGAGAAGGTAAGAAAGGCAAAAGAAAAAAGTGGGACAAGATTCATCCACATATTCACCCCTTGTCCAGCCGGGTGGAAGTCCAACCCTGAACATACGATAAGACTTGCACGACTTGGGGTAGAAACAAAGATATTTCCGCTTTATGAAGTAGAGGGAGGACTTATATACAGGATCAACAGGATACCTAAAGGGATACCTGTGACAGAATATCTTAAACTCCAGGGTAGATTCAGACACCTTTTAGAAAGGGATGTAGAGTATATCCAGAGAAATGTTGATATAGAATGGGAACGGCTACAAGAGAAGGTAAGGCACGACAAACTATAGATATTATAGATTATTCGATTTTTCTAAAACCATTATTCGAAGACTAGTTATGCATTTATGTTTAAAGACAGGGTGGTAGATTATCTTTTCATCCTTTTAAATGAGATAAGTTATTGCTATGAAACTAGTTATGTTCACTATAAATCTCCTGATTTCAGTGAACAGTCCATTAGGTTTGATTTTAAAAGATATATAAAGAATCTTTGGCGATTATTCAAAAGACGTTTTTTCAGTATCTCCTATATCCATTTTGAGGTAAATAAACAGACTCATGACCTACCTTTAAACCGTCCAAAGGTTTTGCATATCATTAGGCATCTTGAAATCGGTGGATCCCAAAAAATAGTATTCGATTTGATTAGATTTCTTTCAAATAGATATCATCAAGCAGTCTTGACAGGGTATATACCCCGACTCTGTTCTTATTCTGGATTAGAATGTATGGTTTCTAATTCCACAAAGGAGATCATGGACTATCTAAATGATTTCTCACCTCACATTGTACATATCCATTATTGGGAGTTAGATGAGTGGATGGAAGATGTGATTAATATCCTTAGAGATTTAAAGAATAGTCTTAACTTTAAGATAATAGAAAACTGCAATAATCCTATACCACCTTTTGACTGTGACGAGATTGATAAGTATATCTTTGTCAGTAGGTTTGTAAAAAACCTGCAAAAGCCACCCCAGCCACCTAACAAGACAGCCATCATCTATCCAGGTGTCAACATGGAAGAGTTCAATTTTAATATTAATAATAATAGAGATCCATATTCAATCGGCCTGATCTATAGATTAACAGATGATAAGATCTCTCGAGACACAATCGATACCTTAATAAAATTATGTAAAGAGATACCGAGATTGACAATTCATATTATTGGTCATGGCCCAAATTTTAGGTACTATGCAAAGAGGTGTAGAGAGGCAAGGGTAAGAAACCAATTTGTCTTTGCAGGGATGATCGAATATTCTCAATTAAGCAGATATTACGAAAGATTTCATCTCTTCCTTGCCCCAGTCCATCATGAAAGTTATGGGGTAGTTGTCCCTTATGCCCTTGCAAAGGGGGTATATGTAATAGCATACGATACCCAATGTCTTGAAGAGTTGGTAGGGACAAAGGAATATCTATCAACATCAGAAGATGACCTTATCGCCAAGGTCAAAAGGTTCATGGATCCACCATGTAATGATATCACTATACTTAAGAGTAACAGAGAAAGGGCAGAATCCCTGTTTAGTTTGGAAAAGATGTTGAAAGATTACTTAACAATTTATGATGATCTTTTTAAAGAGTTACCCTCCACATAGAGAAGGATACAATGGAATTAGAATATCTAAAAGGATGTAATTTATGTAAAAGTAGTGACATAGTCTCGGTGGATAATGATCATAATATCTTCAAATGTAATCTTTGTGGATATATATTTGATAATCCAAGGCCTTCCTTTAATGAGATTATCAACTTTTATTCAAGAGAGGACAAATATGATTCGTGGTTAAAGGAAGAAAAAGGTAGAGATC